>CAMLMA010000022.1 GCA_946481065.1 uncultured Nitrosomonadales bacterium | reverse complement strand
GCTTGGTCGAGCAGGGGGTGGTGACCGTAAGCTAGGCTGGCTTGATTGAGCGTGATGAGCGGCATGCCGCCATTTTACCAGCCGGACCGGGTTTATCGCGCCTGTTTCTGGCTCAACTCGGACAAGGT
This sequence comes from uncultured Nitrosomonadales bacterium, assembly GCA_946481065.1. Next base: position 16,869 of record CAMLMA010000022.1, on the reverse strand, counting down.
CTTGTTGCAGGGCGATGCCTCCTTGCCGGAACTGCCGAGATCGACGAAGGGCAGGATGGCGGCCAGCGGATTGACGAAGGCCAGCGCGACAGCGCCCGCGACCCGGGCGGCGATCGGCCCGCCTTCAGGCGAAGCCTTGGGGTCGGCGAAGGTGCCGGTGACGCGGATCGGCGAGCGCACGGTCAGCGGTGAGACATTCTTGGGTTTGGCCGCGAGCCTGAGATCGAGCTGTTCCGTCGCCAGGTTGACCTTGCCGTCGATGACGACCACGGTGACCGGCGTATCGAGCAGCGCCACCTTGGGCGTGATGACGCCCTGGCGGGCATCGAAATCCATGACCGCACATTGCATGGGTAGCGACTGGTCTTTGGTCAGCAGGATGCCGAGCCCTTGCGCGATATCGAGGCCGAGCACCTCGACCACCAGATGCGAGATCGTGCCCTGGCGGATGAAGAACGACACCTCACCGTCGAGCGAACTCAGCAGCGCCGCGGTCGACGCGCCTTCGCCGCGCAACTTGCTGGTGCCGTTCAATGTGCCGGTGACGTAAGCTGGCGGCAGCTCGCGCTGACCGTTTTCCTTTGCAGCCTGCTTGCGGTCTTGCGAGACCTGCAGCCATTTCTCGACATCGATATCTTGCCAGTTAAGGTCGATCTGCCACTGGGCCTTGCCGCGATCCGCGCCCTTGGCGGCGTCGATCGCGATCAGGCCCGAGACGCTGCCGTCGGCGGTGCGTGCATCGAGGTCAGTCAATGCCAGCTTGCCGTCGTCGAGCGTGAGCTTGCCCTTGAGCGGCGAGATCGGTCGGGCAAAGGCGCTGCCAAGATCGACATGCGCCAGGTCGATCTCCACCTTTGCATCCATCTTGTTGAGCGAGGGCAGATCCAGTGGCCGGTCCGGCAAGGTCTTGCCGTCTGGCGCTTTTGCCTTGCTGCCGTCCGGGTTGCGTGTCCCGAAGGCTGGGGCCAGGTCTGCCAGCACGAAATTCTTGCTATTGAGCTTGCCCACCAGCAATGGCCGCTGCGGACGTGGATCGTAGCTGAACGTGCCGGAAAGCTGGCTGCTGCCGACTTCGGCCGATGCCACGTCGACCTGCCAGACCGCATCGGCCTTGCGGATCCTGCCGTTGAGCTTGAACGGGTCGGTGGTCGGCAGCGTGCTGTTGACCAGATCGCCAAGGATACTCAGCGACGCGCCCTTGGCTGCGAACTTGCCCTGAATGTCCTGCTTGCCGAAGAGGTCGGAGATGCTGCCGTCAAAATCCACGCGCACCCCGGCGTAATCGACCCAACCTGCGGATGCGATGGGCGGCGAATCAGCGTCCTGGGTCGCTACCGGCAGCAGGCCTTGGGTACGCAGATCGCCTTTGATCGGCTTGCCGCGCAACCGACCGGCGAGCGAGACACGCGATCGTGCCTGCTGCTGGGCGCTACCTTCCTCGGTCTTGAAGCGCACATCGAGATCGGCCTGGCTGGGCGTATCGTTGAGTAGCGCACGGCCGTTGCGCACCACCAGGGTCTCGATCATCGGCAGGGGTTTGTCTGGGGCGGTCTCGTCCTGGTCGAATTGCCAGCTGGCCTTGCCGCTGTCGAGGCGGATCAGTTGGGCGTCGATGCTGCCGACCTTGAGCGAACGGATACGCAACTGATCGCTAGTGCGCAGCTGCCACAGGTCTCGGTAGCGCAGTTCGAGCTCGGCATCCCGCATGTCGACGAAGTGCGGCGCCTTGAAGCCCTTGGGTGCCGCGATCCAAAGCCCGCCCACATCCAGCCGCACGCTACCCAGCAGCTTGAGCCGGAAAGGCTCGGCGATACGTACTTCGCGTTGCAAGCTCTGGCTCAGGAAGGTTTCGGCCGGTGCACGCAGGAAAGGCCAGCCCTTCGCCTCACAGACGGCAAAGGCGACACCGAGGCTGATGGCCGCGAGCAATAGCAGGCTGGCCAGCCACAGCAGCAGGGTGCGCATCAAGCCCGGCCGCCGGGTCGGCAGCGCAGGGCTTGGCGCATATTCAGGGACATCGGGTGCTGATTTTGGCGGCATAGGTGCTCAAGGACATGCCAGGCTGCATCGCCTGGTGGCGTCATTCATTCATGGTTCGTCAGGTTGAACCGACTAAGCCGGTTCAAGGAGCAGGGGCCGTACAAAAACTGAGTCCGCGCAACGTCAAAGGTTCCGCCAGGCAGCCTTGAAGCGCCTAGGGAATCCCAGCAAAGCCGCTAGCCGGCATCTCCGGCCTTGCCGCGCCGACTCAGCTCGCGGCTGGCGACTTGTTGCCCAGCATGGCGCGGATGTGCGCCATGCGCTCGCGCGCCATCTCCTTGCTCACTTCGGGGTCTGCCTGTGGGCCGCCAAAATGGCGCACATCATCCTGCGGCAGTTCGCCGATGAAGCGGCTTGGTTCGCAGATCTCGTTCTCGCCGGCGCGTCTGCGTTTCTTGCACCAGGAGATATTGAGCGATTTCTGTGCACGCGTGATGCCGACATACATCAGACGGCGCTCTTCCTCGATCTTGCCGTTATCGACGCTTTCGCGGTGCGGCAGGATGCCTTCCTCGCAGCCGATGAGGAACACGTGGCCGAACTCCAGGCCCTTGGCGGCATGCAGCGTGGACAGCTTGACCGCGTCCGGCTCGCCGTTCTCGCGGCCTTCGAGCATGCTCATCAGCGACACCATCTGCGTCAATTGCAGGAGGTTACGTTCGTCGTCATCGCCGCTGCCTTCGCCCTTGCGCGTGAGCCAGCCGATGAATTCCTGCACGTTCTTCCATTTGCTCTCGGCAGCGCGGGGCTCTTCGGAATCGTAGAGGAAGGGCTCGTACTGGATGGCGTTCATCAGGCTCTCCAGCACTTCGCCTGCCGGGTCTTTCGCCGCGCGTTCCTGGATGCGGCTGATGAACTGGCAGAAAGTCAGCAGATCGTCGAGCTGGCGCTGGCCGAGCTCGCGCTGGAATTCGCCTTCGAACGCCGCGGCGAACAACGACATGTGTTCGCGGCTTGCGTACTCGCCGAGCCGTTCCAGTGTGGTGTTGCCGATGCCTTTCTTCGGCGTCGTGGCGGCGCGGATGAACGCCGGATCGTCATCCTCGTTGGCAATCAGGCGCAGGTAGGCGACCACATCCTTGATCTCGGCCTTGTCGAAGAACGATTGCCCGCCGGAGATGGTGTAGGGCACCTTGTGGTTGCGCAGTTGCTGTTCGAGGATGCGCGCCTGATGGTTGCCGCGGTAGAGGATGGCGTAATCCGAATACTTGGTGCGGTGTTCGAACTTGTGTGCGGTGAGTTTCATGACCACGGCTTCGGCTTCGTGCTCCTCGTCGCGGGCGGCGCTCACCTGGATATGCTCGCCGGTGCCGAGGTCGCTCCACAGCTTCTTGTCGAACAGTTTGGGGTTGTTGGCGATGACCTGGTTGGCGGCGCGCAGGATGCGCACGGTGGAGCGGTAGTTCTGCTCCAGCTTGATCACCTTGAGGCGCGACCAGTCCTCGGTCAGCTGGCGCAGGTTCTCGACATCGGCGCCGCGCCAGCCATAGATGGCCTGGTCGTCGTCGCCCACCGCCGTGAAGCGGCCTTCGACCCCGGTCAGCAGCTTCACCAGCTTGTACTGGCAGGCGTTGGTGTCCTGGTATTCGTCGATCAGCAGGTATTTGAGCTTGCGCTGCCATTTTTCCAGCGCTTCCGGGTGCTGCTCGAACAATTCGACCGGCAGCTTGATGAGGTCGTCGAAATCCACCGCCTGGTAGGCCTTCAGCGTCTGCTGGTAGATCTGGTAGACCTTGGCGGCGGCCACGGTCAATTCTTCATCCGCCTGCGCCTTGGCCTGGTCCGGATTGATGAAACCGTTCTTCCATTGCGAGATCTGCCACTGGGTCTTGCGCAGCAACTGCTTGTCCGTCGTCGCCAGCACATCGGACAGGATCTTGAAGCTATCGGACGAATCGAGGATGGAGAACTGCGGCTTGTAACCCAGCAATTTGGCTTCGGCGCGCAGCATCTGCAGCCCCAGCGAGTGGAAGGTGGCGATGGTGAGGCCCTTGCTCTGCTTGCCCTCCAGCAGGTGGCCGACCCGCTCCTGCATCTCCAGCGCGGCCTTGTTGGTGAAGGTGATGGCGGCGATCTCGCGCGGCAGGTAGCCGCATTCGTTGATCAGGTAGGCGATCTTGTGCGTGATGACGCGCGTCTTGCCGCTGCCGGCACCAGCCAGCACCAGCAGGGGACCATCGAGATATTTGACTGCTTCGCGCTGGGGGGAGTTGAGTTTGGACAGCATGGTATTCACGTCGATCGGGCAATGCAGTTTAGCGGTAAGCCTTGGACGCCGCCAGCTAGATTTATGCCGCAAACTATGCTAATTACTTCGTTGATCCCGAGGGGCTTGTAACGGGTCTAAAGCGGCAAATCAGCGCCGCACAAAAAAACAACAACACAATACAAAGGCGGCTGCATGGATATCCTGCATATCGATATCAAGATCGTCATCTTTCTGGCCATGAGCCTGACCTTGATCCTATCCATGCTGCTCGCGCTGGTGCGGTTCGGCACAGACTACAGCGAAGGCCCGGGATACTGGGCGCTGGGTAATCTCAGCATCAGTCTCGGCATGGCGGTGTTTCTCGTGCCGCTCGGCGATTTTGCCGGCCTGATCGTGCTCGGCCCCGTGCTCATCGCCTTGGGCATCGGTCTCTTCATCAACGGTATCCAGGCCTTCAACCACAAGACGCCGGACCGCCATATCCCCATCGCCATGGCACTCGGCACCGCCATCATCGACACTTATTTCCTGCTGGTGGATAACGACCTGCGTACGGTCATCAGCTTCAACTCGGCGGTGTTCTCGCTCGCCTACGTCGCAGCGGCACGCATGCTCTTCCGGCAGCCGGTGAACCGCGAGCTGAAGCGCTTCTATAACATCAATAGCGGGCTGTTCCTGCTCATGGCGGCAGCCATGGCGGTGCGCGCTAGCGCGGCCATGCTGGCCAGCAGCGTGGTGTTCTCACAAGTGGCCGATTGGCCGGTCTACCGCCTGACCTTCATGGCGGTGATCGCGATCCAGCTCTGTGTCACCTTCTGTTTCGTGCTCATGCTCAACTACCGGCAGGTGTTCATGCTGAAGCGCATCGCCACGCATGACGTGCTCACCGGCATCCTCAACCGCAATGGCCTGATGGAAGCTGCGGCTCGCGCTGCGGCAAACTGCGAGAAGCATGGCGAGCCGATGACGGTATTGTCGATCGATATCGACGGCATGGCGAAGATCAACCGGCAATACAGCGATTTCGTCGGCGACGAAGCACTGCGCGAGCTGGCTGAAGCCCTCACCGAACGTGCGCGGCCGACGGACCTGGTCGGCCGTTACGGCAATGACGAGTTCTGCATGGTGTTGCCGGGCACTTCCGAGGCCGACGCCATGCAAATGGCCGAAACCATACGTGAAGGCTTCAACTTCAAGCTGATCCTGGCGGACGACAATCATACCAACGCCAGCGTCAGCATCGGCGTCAGTAGCTCCGAGCACATGGGGCTGGGCTTCGCCGAACTCTATGCGGCCGCGCACTCTGCGATGTACAACGCCAAGGAGCTGGGCCGCAATCGGGTGGTGGCGCATTCCGTGATCCACCAGTTCAACTGATACCCCCACATGCGGCATGTGTTTGCGGATCGAGATTTATGGCAGACTCGACATGAGTCTAAACGGGGGGCGCTGACGCGATCTTAGCCTTGTTCGAACTGGATTTCCGCACGATAGTATTCATGGTCGTAGTGCTAACCCCGCTACTGTCATTGCTATTGATCCTGGCGCGCGTGCATGCCGATGGTGTCCATGGGCTCGGGCACTGGGCACTCGGCAACCTCTGCATCAGCATCGGCATGCTGATCATGATGATGCAGTTCAAGAGCACCTATTTCGCCATCCTGCCGGCGACCACACTCTACGCGCTCGGGCTCGGGCTTTACCTCAACGGCACGCAGGCGTTTACCGAAAAGCGGCCGACCTACGGCATCACCGCACTGATCGTGGCCATGGTGATCGTCATCGATGGCGTTTTCCTCTGGAAGCAGGACTTCCGCATCATCGTCGTGTTCAATGCCTTTATCTTCATGGCGGTCAATATCTTCGGTGCACGCATGCTGCTGATCCCGGTCAAGCCGCCGTTACGCACCGCCTACTGGTTCACGGGCTCCATGTTCAGCCTCATGGCGCTGGTATTCTTGATCCGGGGTTTTGGCGGGCTGATCGCCGAGGACGCGGTGTTCCAGGCCATGTCCCAGTGGCCGCTGAATAAATTCACCTTCTTCTTTGGCACGGTGTTCCAGCTCTGCACGACGTTCGGTTTCATCCTCATGCTGAATTACAAGCTGGTCGAGCGCATGCGTCGCATGGCAGGGGAGGACTGGCTGACCGGCGCGCTCAACCGGCGCAGCCTGGAGGATGCCGCAAACCGCATGGAAGCCAACTGCCGCCGCTTCAACCTCGGTATCGCCATGCTGCTGATCGACCTCGATCATTTCAAGCAGATCAACGACCGCTACGGACATCAATTCGGCGACCAGGTGCTGGCCGAGTTTGCCCGCATCGTCGTCGGCAGTATCCGGGCGGGCGACCTGTTCGGCCGCTATGGCGGCGAGGAGTTCTGCATCCTTTTGCCGAACACCAGTGAGGATGAGGCGCTGACGCAGGCCGATCGCTTGCGTCAGGCGTTCGAGACCGATATGACGGTATTCCGCAACAAACGCCTGGCCTGCACCATCAGCATCGGCGTCAGCGAATCGACCCGGGTGGGCCACGATTTCAGCGCGCTTTTCGCCGCTGCCGACCGCGCCTTGTACGAAGCCAAGCAACGCGGACGCAATCGTGTTGTCCCATACTCAGCGTTGGCCGGCGACGCATGAACGCCGGTATCACGGAAAGCGGGTAAAGCGATGGCAGCATGGAACGAGGGCCGTGTGGTCGGCCAGAAGCAATGGAACGACAAACTCTTCAGCATCTATGTCGAGGCGGATATCGAGGACTACGAGGCGGGCCAGTTCGCCAAACTCGGGCTGCAGGTCGGCGACGAGATCATCGGTCGGCCATACTCGCTGGTCAACCCGCCAGACCGGAGGCCGCTGGAGTTCTATTACATCCACGTACCGGACGGCCCGCTCACCAGCGCGCTGGTAAAGTTGCAGCAAGGCGATCGCATCCTGGTGTCGCCGCGCGCCAATGGCTTCATGATCCTTGATGAAGTCCCGCAGGGCCGCCATCTGTGGCTCATCGCCACCGGTACCGGCGTCGGCCCGTTCCTTGCCATGCTCGACACGCTCAAACCCTGGCAGCGTTTCGAGAAAGTGGTGCTGGTGTATGCCGTGCGCAGCTTGTCCGAACTGAGTTACCAGGAACGCATCGCGGGGGTGCAGGCCCGTCATCCGGAGCAATTCGTCTATGTGCCCTTCATCAGCCGCGAGGTATCCGACTTCGCCATGCCTGGCCGCATCCCGGACGCCATCCTCGATCATCGGCTGGAAACCCGGGCAGGCCTGCTGCTTGGTGCGGATGAGAGTCAGGTCATGATGTGCGGCAACCCCAATATGGTGGAAGATACGATGAAGGTGCTGATAGAGCGCGGCTTCAAGAAGCATCGCCGCAAGGATCCGGGCCAGATCACCGTGGAAAGCTACTGGTGAACAGGTGCCAGTGAAAGACCTCGCCACCCTGATTCCAGGCTGCGATATCGAATCCATCGAGCGTCACAGCCGGATCCTCGCCGAGAGTTATCGGCACTGGACCGGCAAGCCGCTGAACGATGGCGCCATATCTGCCAAGGCCCTGTTCGATGCGCCGTTCGCCTTGCTCTCCCATGGCACCGAGCCCGATCCCTTGTTCAATTACGCCAACGTTCGCGCCCTCAAGCTGTTCGGCATGCGCTGGCAGGAGATCATCGGCCTGCCTTCGCGGTTCTCGGCCGAGCCGATGCTGCGCGAAGCGCGCGAGAACCTGCTGGCACGCGTCAGCGCCCATGGTTATGTCGATGATTACAACGGCGTCCGCATCGCCCGCGACGGCCGCCGCTTCATGATCCACAACGCTACGGTCTGGAATCTGCTGGACGCACAGGGCACGCTCTGCGGGCAGGCGGCATTGATCCGCGAACATTCGTTTTTGTCATGATGTACGACATGCGCATGTTGTAGTCTAATCACTGTTTTCAGCTTACGGTCAAACCGACTCCGGATAGCCATGAAAGACAGGATCAACAAAACCTCGATCTGTAGCGTCATCTTCATCGACATCATCGACTACTCGAAGAAGCCGGTGGCCGTCCAGATCAGCGAGAAAGAGTGTTTCAACGCCTTGCTGACGGAAGCCATCAAGGACGTGGCGCAGAACGACCGCATCATCATCGATACCGGGGACGGTGCCGCCATCGCGCTCATAGGGGCGCCCGAAGAGGCGCTGTTCGTCTCGCTCACCATCCGCGACGGCATCCTGCGCAAGAACGCCGAGGAGGGCATGCATCTCTTGGTGCGTACCGGCATCAATCTCGGGCCTGTGCGTGTGGTCATCGATATCAACGGCATGCCCAACATCATCGGTGACGGCATCAACGTCGCCCAGCGCGTCATGAGCTTCGCCGAGCCGAATCAGATCCTGGTGTCGCGCTCCTACTATGAGATCACCTCACGACTCACGGACGAGATCACTCGCATGTTCGCTTACTCCGGCGTCAGGCAGGACAAGCATGTGCGCGAACACGAGGTATATGTCGTCAGGCCGCTGACGGAGGAAGGCGGCGCGAGCGAAACCGGCGCTGCATCGGCGAACGTAGCCGACGTTGCGGCAAATGCCGGGCACAGGCAACGCTACCTGTTCGCCGGCGCGGTACTGCTCTTTGTCGGGATCGTGCTTGCCGGGGTGTTGTTGCCGGGCTGGCTGTTCGCGCCGGACAAGGCCGCTACGGCGGAGCAAGCGTCGTCGTCTGTCGCCGAGACCACGACGCCGGATACGGCGCCCCAGCAGGATAAGCGCATGGGACAGGACACAGCTGCCAATCAGGACAAGATGTTGACGCAGGACAAGGTCGCCAAACAAGGCAATAGCGTCAAACAGGACAAGACCGCAGCGGCCAAACCTTCCCCTAGCCGCCCGGTGGATAAAAGCAGCGCCAGCAAACAGGTTGCCAAGGCCACATCCACTCAAGCCTCATCCCAAAAGACGCAAACCCAAAAGACCGACACCGCCAGCGCGCATCCGGCGACGAAGCCCGGTACGGTATCCAAGGTCGAGGCCAGCTGGGAATCCTTCACCGAAAGCGTCAAGCACGGCAGCGATACCAAGGCCTGCAGCGATGCCGAGCGTGCCCTGAACCAATGTCACTGACGGCCCCCGCAAGGCGTTGAACATTCGCCGGCAAAGGCGCAGTATCCGTAAAAGCACACCGTATCCATAGCGCTTGCAGGGATCGGTGAAGTGCGCAGGATTTGCGATACATCAATCCGACAGCGAAGCGAGCCGGTTAGATTGGCAGAAGATCGGCGCCGATAAGACATCGGTAGACTCTAGCGGCTGGATGTCGTGCTAGGCCCGGCCCATGAAAAACCAGGCAGCTCAGACTGCATAGCGTAGTGATTCTTGTAACGGGGGAGACGGCATTGCGAGGTTGGTTGCGGGATCACCGCCCCTATCTGCTGGATATGGCGATCGCCCTGGTCGCCGTCGCGATCGCCGGGGGCTTGCGCCTCTGGCCGCTGGACATGCTTGGCGAGCGCGTTCCTTTCCTGACGTTCTATCCTGCCATCATTTTCGTCGCCATGCTGCGTGGTCTCGTCGCCGGCTTGCTGGCGACTCTGTTCTCGGTCCTGTTCCTCTACCTAGTGAACCCTGGTGTGCAATCGTTCCTGCAGGATGTGGGCGACGACATCGGGCTCGCGATCTATCTCGTCAGTGGCCTGCTGATCGCCTTCATCGGAGACAGCGCGCGCCAGTCGCGCGTGCGCAAGCTGGAAGCGGATATCCTGATCCAGCAGTTCAGCTCGGCGCTCGATCATATCTCCGCCTATATCTATATCAAGGATCGCCAGCACCGCTACGTCTACGCCAACCGACACACGCTAGAGCTCTTTGGCCGCACCAAGACCACCATCCGGGGCGCTGAAGATGCCGAGTTCTTCCCGCCGGCGACGGTGCAGCGGCTGTGCGAGGTCGATACGCGGGTCATGGAGCGTGCCGAACATACGGCAGAAGAGATCGTCGTGCCGATGGAGGACGGCGAGTCGCGCATCTACTGGGAGGTGAAATCGCCGATCTATGATGATGTGAAAGATGGCCGCATCATCGGCCTCTGCGGCATCTCGACCGATATCACCCAGCAGAAGCAAAAGGAGGCCGAACTGCAGGAATCGGTCGAACGCTTCCGCGCCATCTTCGATGCCGCCGCCATCGGTATGGCACTGGTCGGGCTCGATGGCCGCTTCATGCAGGTCAACGACGCGCTGTGCGATATCGTCGGCTACGACAGCGACGCGCTAAAGCGACTCACCTATCAGGACATCACGCATCCCGATGATCTCAAGGCCGACCAGATGCTGGTGCAGGAGTTGATCGACGGCAAGCGCGAACACTACCACCTGGAGAAGCGCTACATCCACCGAGACGGCCGCAGCATCTGGATATTGCTCAGCGGGGCCAAGGTCACCGATGCCAGTGGCCGTCTGCTGTACTTCATCGCCCAGATCCAGGATATCAGCCGCCAAAAAGCCCTGATCGAGGCGCTGGAGATCCAGGCGCGTCATGATTCTCTGACCGGGCTCAACAATCGGCGGCATTTCATCGCCTTGTGCGAGGCCGAGCTGTTCCGCGCCAAGCGCTACCGGGTCGCGCTGTCCATGCTCATGCTCGATATCGATCACTTCAAGCAGGTCAACGATGAACACGGCCACAAGGCTGGCGATCTGGTGCTGGTGCAGTTGGGGAGCATCATGCGCATGACGCTGCGCAATGTCGATGTGATCGGCCGTTACGGTGGCGAGGAGTTCGCCATCATGCTGCCGGAGACTGACCGTGACATGGCGCTGGACGTGGCGGAACGCCTGCGTCAGGAAATCGCTGAAGCCGATTTCGTGCTTGAAGCCGGCGAGACGATCAAGGTCACCGTCTCGATCGGCGTCTCCAGTTCCGGAGATGCGGAGACCAATATCGACAGGCTTATCAGCGCCGCCGACCAGGCCCTGTATCGCGCCAAGAATAGCGGCCGCAACCGCGTCGTGCAGTCAGATACGCTTTAGCGCGGAGGCTTATTCGCCGTCGTTCTGGCGATCCGTGATCTCGCTATCCGTCTGTGATCTCGCTTCCGCTTGCGTGCCGACGGCTGTATCGGTGCCCGCCGCGGCGTCAGCCATCATCTGCTGACGGCTATCCGGCGTTTCCAGGCTGATGCGACCGAGCGCGCCGCTACGAAAATCGGTCAGCAGCGCCATCGCCGTCTTCTCCATGTCGAAATCGCCGCCCTTGATGCGAAACGCGCGGCGTTTGGCGACAGCCTCCAGCACATCCACCGCATCCATAGCGGCAACATCGATCTTGTAACGCGCCGCGAGCAGGGCAGGGTAGCGTTTGAGCAATATCTCGCCGAGGAAGATCGCCACATCCTCGTCGATCACCGCATTGCGGCCGATGGCATGGCAGGCTGCCAGCATGTAACCATCTGATTCATAGTGGATCTTTGGCCACATCATGCCCGGCGTATCGGTGATGCTCATGGTGTCGCTGAGGTCGAAACGCTGCTGCGACTTGGTCACGGCCGGCTCGTCGCCGACCTTGGCGATGCGGCGGTTGAGCAGGGCGTTCATCAAGGTCGATTTGCCGACGTTGGGGATGCCCATGATCATCATGCGCAACGGTTTCAGATGCGTGCCGCGATGCGGCGCCAGCGCCCGGCACAGGGCGGGGATCTTGCCGGCCTCGCCTGGCTTCTTGCACGACAGCGCCACCGCCTTCACGCCCGGTTGCCTGTTGTAATGGTTGAGCCAGGCTTGCGTCGCCACCGGGTCGGCAAGGTCGGTCTTGTTGAGGATCTTGAGGTTAGGCCGCTGGCGGAACAGGCGCAGCTGTTCGATCATGGGGTTGTGGCTGGCCTCCGGGATGCGCGCGTCGAGCACCTCGATCACCAGGTCGGTGACCTCCATGGTCTCTTCCGCTTTCTTGCGGGCTTGGGTCATGTGGCCCGGGAACCATTGAATCGCCATTAGGGCTTCCTTTGAAAATCGAAAATGACTTTGTCGGCCGGCCTTGCCGTACCTATGTGTGCTTTTTGTGGCCGAGCTTGGTGTTCTTTTCGATTTTGAAAAGAGCCGGCGGCAATGCCCGCGCAGCTAGACCAATTGCGTCAGTCCGGCATTCTAACATCCCACTCTCCCAAGCACTCTCGGTTAAACTTACGCCATGACATTGATCCCCGAAATCAAGCCTAACCAGTCGGTCGAATTGCTGAAGGCGCTGCACATCCTGACGCGTGACGGCAAGATCAACCAGGACAGCCGGCGCAAGCTGAAGCAGGTCTATCACCTCTACCATTTCATCGAGCCCTTGTTGGAAGAGGTGATGGAAGAGAGCGACAACCCGACGCTGGTGGACCACGGCGCTGGCAAGTCCTATCTCGGTTTCATCCTCTACGATCTCTTCATGAAACAGCATCAGGCCGGCCATATCATCGGTATCGAGACGCGTGACGAGCTGGTGCAGAAATCACGGGAGCTGGCATCCAGCCTGGGTTTCGAGCGCATGGCTTTTCATCACCTGAGCGTCGAGCAGTCCATGACCTCGACCGCCTTGCCGGAGCAGGTCGATATCGTCACTGCGCTACATGCCTGCAATACCGCGACTGACGACGCGATTCGCTTCGGGCTGCAGAAGCGTGCCAAGTTCATGGTGCTGGTGCCCTGTTGCCAGGCCGAAGTGGCCGAGGTGCTGCGCCGTCACAAGAACGCATCCTTCGGCAAGACGCCGTTATCGGAGATCTGGCGCCACCCCATCCATACGCGCGAGTTCGGCAGCCAGATCACCAATGTGCTGCGTTGCCTGCAGCTGGAGGCGCATGGTTACCAGGTCACGGTGACGGAGCTGGTGGGCTGGGAACATTCGATGAAGAACGAGCTCATCATCGCGCGCTACAAGAACAGTCCCAGACGCGATGCGCAAGTGCGTCTCGCGCATATATTGCAAGAACTCAACCTGGAGGAGCTGCGCCCCAGGTTCCTCGATTGAAGGGGCTAGAACCATGATGCTGAGCCAATCCACGCTGTACCTGACAGAGCAGATCCGCAACGTCGAAAAAGCCCATGCCTCCATCGGCCTGATGGAGATGGCAGGGCTCGCCATCGTCAAGAAAGTGCGCGAGCTGGTGCCTTACGAGCAAGCGCAGATCCTCATCGTCGCCGGCCCCGGCAACAACGGTGGCGATGCGCTGGTGGCGGCTCGCCTGCTGCGCGAGCGTTACCATGTCACGGTGCTGTTCCATGGCGACAAGGCCAAGCTGCCGGCCGATGCCGCCAATGCCTACGAAGCCTGGCTCTCTTGCGGCGGCAAGATCGAAAAAAACATTCCGGATCACGATTGGGCATTGGTCATCGACGGCCTGTTCGGTGTCGGCCTCAGCCGTCCGCTCGACTGGCGCGTGGCCAAGCTCATCGAGCAGATCAACGCGCTCGACGCCATGGTGCTGTCCATCGACCTGCCGAGCGGCATCTGCGCCAATACCGGTCGCGTGCTGGGCACCGCGGCGATCCGCGCCACGCACACGCTGACATTGATCGGCCTCAAGCCTGGCTTGTTCACGCTCGATGGCCCGGATCACGCGGGCCAGGTCTCGCTCGATACCTTGTGGATCGAGTCCGGCATCCATGCCGAAGCCGCTGGGCAACTACTGACGCGCGAGAGTTTTGTGCGCGCATTGCCGCGACGCCTGAAGAACGTCAACAAGGGTGATTTCGGCGATGTCGCCGTCATCGGCGGCGCCGATCACATGGTGGGGGCCGCCTTGCTTGCCGCGCGTGCCGCCTTGATGATGGGCGCGGGCAAGGTCTACCTGGGCCTGATGACACGCTGCGCGCCCGCGCTGGATATGCGCCAGCCGGAATTGATGCTGCGACCGGTCCCCGAGCTGTTGCAGCAGGCGGGGCTCGACATGCTGGTGGTCGGCCCGGGCATGGGTCAGGCTGACGAAGCCAAAAAACTGCTGCAGACGGTTCTGGCACATTCGGCAACCCTGCTACTGGATGCCGACGCGCTCAATCTCATCGCCGGCAGCGCCACACTGAAGAAGAAGCTGCGTCAGCGCGAACAGCCTGCCATCATCACGCCACACCCGGGCGAGGCCGCGCGCCTGCTCGGCTGCAGTACGGCCGATATCCAGGCGGATCGCGTCGCCAGCGCACTCAGGCTCGCCCGCGAGCTGCATGTCGTCACCGTGCTCAAGGGTTGCGGCACGCTGGTCGCCACGCCGCCCGATGCCTCAGGTAACGCGCAATGGTTCATCAATGCCAGCGGCAATCCGGGCATGGCGGCGGCAGGCATGGGTGATGTGCTGGCCGGCTTGATCGGCGGGCTGGCGCTACAGGGCGTCGATGCGCTTTCGGCGACCTTGCTCGGCGTGCATCTGCACGGCGCGGCGGCGGATTCACTGGTGGCACAGGGCATCGGCCCGATCGGTCTCACCGCTTCGGAAGTCAGCGTCGAAGCGCGGCGCTTGCTCAACCAGTGGCAGGTATGAACATGATCTTTCAGGGGAAGCATATGCGATTTACGGCAATCGGGTTCTTGTTGGTCTCTTCGCTGGCACAAGCTGCGCCATTCACGGGGCAGGATTACAGCGGCGTCTATCAATGCACGGGTAACGACGCCCACGAAGGCAAATACACCGGCACCGTCACCATGACGCTCAAGCCCGAACATAGCCACGGCCGCTACGCGAGCTACGATTTCAAGCTCGAAGTGCCGGGCTACGGCACCTACCTCGGTCATGCGGCGGCCAAAGGCAATCAGGTCGCCATGCATTTCGCGCTGCAGGATCAATCGACCCGGGATTACGGCACCGGCATCGCCACCATGACCACGACCAGAAAAGGCAAAGTGAGCTTCCACAAGTTCTACTTCGAGCCTGAATTCAAGGGCGGCAACACCGGCACGGAAGACTGCGTCAAACAGTAAGCCCGCTTCTGGCGCGTGATAAAATCGCGCTCATTCTATGAGCACCTCTCTATCCCCGCGTCAGATCATCTCCCAGCTTGAAGCCCAATTGCCGCAATGCATGCTGGCTGATCGCTTCCCCTTGCGCCGCCGCCTGCAGCAGGCAAAAGCGGTACTTGAACAAGGCAAACCCATCGATAAGGCGCTCGCCGAGATCGCGAGCAAGGTACGCGCGTCCGGCACGAAGTTGTCGGCGCGGTTGCAACATCTGCCCAAGCCACAATATCCGGAAGAGCTGCCTGTCAGCGGCAAGAAGGACGAGATCGCCGCCGCGATCAAGAAGCATCAGGTGGTCATCGTCTGCGGCGAGACCGGCTCCGGCAAGACCACGCAGTTGCCGAAGATCTGCCTCGATCTTGGCCGTGGCGTCGCCGGCATGATCGGCCACACCCAGCCGCGGCGTATCGCCGCACGTTCCGTGGCTTCACGCATCGCGCAGGAACTGCAGTCGCCGCTGGGCGAGACCGTGGGCTACAAGGTCCGTTTCAACGACAAGCTCTCCGAATCCAGTTACATCAAGCTCATGACCGACGGCATCCTGCTCGCCGAGACGCAGGGCGACCGTTTCCTCAACGCCTACGACACCATCATCATCGACGAGGCGCACGAGCGCAGCCTCAACATCGATTTCCTGCTGGGTTACCTCAAGCAGTTGCTGCCGAAACGGCCTGATCTCAAGATCATCGTCACTTCCGCCACCATCGACGCCGACCGCTTCTCGCGGCATTTCAACGGTGCGCCGGTGATCGAGGTCTCTGGCCGCACGTATCCGGTCGAGATCCGCTATCGTCCGCTGGGCAAGCCGGGCTTCATGGCCAAGGAAGTCGATAGCGAAGACACTGAAGAAGACCTGGAACTGCTGGGCCAGGACTTGATGGGCGTCAAGCGCAAGGCCCGTATCGAAGCCCGCTGGCTGCAGGAGGATGATGAGGAAGAAGCGATCGAGGAAGCCATCCTCGACGCTGCGGACGACCTCTTGAGGTTAGGCGACGGCGATATCCTCGTGTTCCTGCCAGGCGAACGCGAAATCCGCGATGTCGCCGAGCATCTGCGCAAATACCAAGGGCGTTCCGCCAAGCTGCGCCATATCGATGTGTTGCCGCTGTTCGCGCGGCTCTCCATCGAAGACCAGCAGAAGATCTTCCGTCGCTCAAACACCACACGCATCGTGCTGGCGACCAATGTCGCCGAGACCTCGCTCACGGTACCCGGCATCAAATACGTCATCGACGCCGGTCTGGCCCGCGTCAACCGCTATAGCCCACGCGCCAAGGTCGAGCAACTGCAGATCGAGAAGATCTCGCAGGCCGCTGCCCGCCAGCGTGCAGGGCGTTGCGGCCGTGTCTCCAACGGCATCTGCGTGCGCCTGTATTCCGAAGAGGATTTCAACGCGCGCCCGGAATTCACCGATCCCGAGATCCTGCGTTCCTCGCTCGCCGCCGTGATCCTTCGCATGGCCGCACTCAAGCTGGGCGACGTCGCGGATTTCCCGTTCATCGAGGCACCGAGTTCGCGCCTCATCAACGATGGCTACCAGCTGCTGCAAGAGCTGGGCGCGGTCGATGCGCAACGCCAGCTGACCGAGGTCGGCAGCCAGCTCGCGCGCCTGCCGCTCGACCCGCGCGTGGGCCGCATGATCCTCGCCGCGAAGA
>CAMLMA010000021.1 GCA_946481065.1 uncultured Nitrosomonadales bacterium | reverse complement strand
GCCGGCCCAGCCATAATAGAGCCCAGGGCGGTAGCTGGTATCGCGAAATGGGCTGGAATCGTCACCGATGTCCCAGAGCGAAGTCTGCGTGTAGGTGAAATAGAGATTGCTGAACAGCGGCGAGAATTCGGAAAGCGCGCTCTTCGGGTCGAACAGCCGGTATTTGAAGCTCAGCTGGAACCGGGCGTCGGCACCATGCCTGGAATCCGAACCGAGCACGAAATAAGCCGGCTCATTGGCAGACAAGCCGGGCTCGTCGCCGGGC
Organism: uncultured Nitrosomonadales bacterium; assembly: GCA_946481065.1. The sequence goes on along the minus strand of CAMLMA010000021.1, from coordinate 16,797 downwards.
TTGGCGATGACGATGGTCGGCGATGCATTGCGCGGCGCGGGCTGGGCATGATCTTCTTCATGGGTGACTTCCAGCGGGCCGATATCGTCATCCACTGAAGCCTGCAGGAGGAAGGCATTGGCGGGCACGTCGACCAGCCTTGCCTTGACCACACCGCTGAAGCGGGATCGCGGGCGCGCCTGATACGCGCGCCGGTCGCCGTCGGCCGCGCCAGCGTCGATCGCGGTAAGGACCAGCGTCTCCTCGCTGCCAACGCCATCCAGGGCCAGCCGTAGTTGCGCAGGCCATGTGGCTTCCGCAGGTTTGACGATGTCGAGCGTGACGACCTTGCCGGGACCGAGCGTCGTGTCCCTGGGGGCTGCCAGCCAGGGTTCTGCGGCCATCGCGAGCCATGGCTGCAACAGGATCAGCAGGAACAATGGCCGCTGCCATGCAGTGAGCTTCATGTTGATACCTTCAAAAAAAAATCCTCTGCCGGCCGTCCCTGCAGAGGATATCTGTGAATGCGCCTATCAGACGCGATGAGGGATGCTACTTGGACAAAGCATATACCAAGATGTTGTCGCCTTGTTTATATCCGAAGATGGAATTGCCCCCTGCAGCGACCGCGACGTATTGCACACCATCGATCTCGTAGGTGATGGGCGGCGCGTTGACGCCGGCTTCCGCCTTGTCATGCCACAGGCGTTCGCCGGTCTTCTGGTCGTAAGCGTTGAAGTTGCCGTTGCCCTCACCCGTGAACACGAGGCCACCTGCCGTCGCAAGCACGCCGCCGACGAGCGGTTGCTCGGTCTTCTGTTGCCAGGCGATCTTGCCTGTCGTCAGGTCGATGGCGGAGAGCAGGCCCCAGCGGGCTTCTTCCACAGGCTCGGACGAAGCGTAGCGGATCGCCGGTTTACCGTCCTTGCCCGGCGTTTCGTGCAACTTGTACATGATCGGGGCATGGATCGCGGCGACGAAAACGCGTTGATTCGCCTGATCGAGCGCGACCGGTGACCAGTTGGCGCCACCCAGGATGCCAGGATACAAGCGCGTCCCCTCGAATGTGGCTTTGACGAACAGGTTCTTCTGCGGCACGAACGCTTCAGACTTCAGCAGCAGCTCGCCTGTCATCCGGTCATGCACATAGAACCAGCCTGTCTTGCCGGCCTGACCGACCACCGGGATACGCTTGCCGTCGCGCATCAGGTCGAACAGCACTGGCGGGCTGGCGAGGTCATAGCCCCAGAGATCATGCGGCACCTGCTGGTAATGCCAGCGGATCTTGCCGCTATCGATGTCGAGCGCAACCAGCGATACCGTGTAGAGATTGTCGCCTGGGCGTGCCACATCATTCATCTGTGGCGAAGGGTTACCCGTGCCGAAGAACAGCAGCCCATGCGTCGGGTCGATGGCTGGCGTGCTCCAGGCAGAGCCGCCGCCAAAACGCGCCGCATCCGGATAATCGCCCAGACGCGCCTTTTCTGTGGCGATATCGCGGTTGAGAGGCACCCCGTCGGTGGTGGTTTCAACGAACTTGCCTTCCCAGCCTTGGGTGGGGATCGTATCGAACTGCCATACGCGCTTGCCCGACTGCACGTCGAAAGCCGCCAGGAAGCCAGGACGGCCATAACGGCCGGTGACCCCGATCACGGCGCCGAGCGGCGCATCGTCGCGTGGATTGTCGATATGCAAACCATAGCCGACGCCCGTGATGCCGATGATGACCTTGCCGTTATAGACCACAGGCGCCATGGCAATACCGACGCCAGTGCCGCCCATGGTCTTGGCATTCCGGTTGGGGTCGTTGCTGTTGAGCGACTCTTGCCCTTCGGTGGCGACTGCGGCGTCAACCGCGTCGATATCCCATTCCACCTTGCCAGTCTTGGCGTCGAGCGCGATCAAGCGCGCATCGACCGTACCCATGAAAACCTTGCCGTAACCGACAGCCACCCCACGGTTGGCCGGTCCGCAGCACAGTTTCCAGTCCTTGCGGCGCTGATGCACATAGCGCCACAGCTGCTTGCCTGTGCGGGCATCCAGGGCCACGACGTCGTTATAAGGCAGCGAGACGTACATCACGCCGTCGACAACGATCGGCGTCGTCTGGAAGCTGGCCTTGACGCCGGACTTGTAATGCCAGGCAAGGCCGAGCTTGCTCACGTTCTGGCGGTTGACCTGCGTCAGCGGCGAGAAGCGCTGGTTGGCGTAATCGCGGCCGAAACTGGGCCATTCACCCTTGGCCGCTTGAGCGATATGGCTGGTCGTCGGGTCTTTCTTGTCGATCTGTGTGCAGGCGGAGATGCCCGCGAGGATCAGGCACAAGCTGGCTAAAGCCAGAAAGGAGCGAGATTTGGTCATGGCGATATCGTGATCTTGGAATGAACGAATTTCGAGTATACAGACTTGTATATGCATTTGGCTAGTTGCTGCGGATTCATCAGGACGTCACAAAAATTAATTAGCTTACAAATCATTAATACCGCAATTACTTTTATACTGTGGTCTCATCCAGACAGGATCCCACGCCAATCATGAGCCTTTACGCCAATCTCAAACTCGAACACCAGCTATGTTTCGCGCTCTATGCCGCGACCAATGCCATCACCCGTACCTATCGCGGCAAGTTAACCCAGGTCGGCCTGACTTACCCGCAGTACCTGGTGATGATGGTGCTCTGGGATCAGGATGGGATCTCCGTCAAGGAGATCGCGCAACGACTCCAGCTCGACTCAGCGACCATCACACCCCTGCTCAAGCGCCTGGAAAGTATCGGTTATGTCCAGCGTAACCGTAGCAGCGACGACGAGCGCGTCGTGAATGTGCGGCTGACCGAAGACGGCCACGCGATCCAGGAGCGGGTCGCCAAACTGCAGTCCGAAGTCGAATGCCAGACGCGACTGGACCAGGCCGAGTTCTTTGCCTTGCGGGCGCAGTTGCACCGCCTGGCGGAGACATTGAACCAGCCGCCGCCTGCAGAAGACCAGCAAGCCGCCTAAGATTTGAATAGATATTCATGCATAAGACATCAATATCTATCAATATCTTGTGTTTTTTCCAGAACTTTTGAATAGGTTTTGAATCGGAATAACCAATGTGAGCTCGGGCGTTTACCCAAGCGCCCACCCATTGAGAGGTATTTATGAAATCGAACCAGACCGCTACCAAAGACGCTTTCCCGATCCGCACGGTGGCCGCATTGACCGGGATCAACCCCATCACCCTGCGCACCTGGGAGCGCCGGTACGGCTTGATCGCACCGATCCGCACACCCAAGGGACATCGCCTCTACACCAAGGACCAGATCGCGATGCTGCATCGCGTGGTGGCGCTGGTGGATAGCGGCATTCCCATCAGCCAGATCAACTTCAGCCTGCTCATCGCCGATCCCGAGCAACGCAGCAGCCAGGAAGAAGAATTCTGGTCGCGCCTGATCGCGCGCATGATCCTCGCGGTCAGCCGCTTCGAAGAGACGGTGCTGGAGAGCACCTATAACGAAGCCATGGCGCTCTACCCGATCGAAACCGTGACCCAGCGCCTGCTGATCCCGATGCTGAGGGAACTCGGCGAACGCTGGGCCGCAGGTGAAGGCATGGTGGCAGAGGAGCATTTCTTCGGCGTCTACCTGCGCAACAAGCTGGGCGCGCGCTTCCACCATCGCAAGCGGCTCGACCACGGTCCGGTACTGCTCACCGCCTGCCTGCCTGGCGAGCGCCACGAGGCAGGCATCCTGCTGTTCGCACTGAGCGCCCAGGACCATGGCTACCGCACCATCCTGCTCGGCAGCGACATGCCGCTGGAAGAGTTGCCGGCAACGGTCCGCCAATCGCGTTCCGACGCCATCGTCCTCGCCGCCTCTTATACGGAACAGCCGCAGCGGCTGATGTCCGCGCTGCGCAAACTTGTGCAGGCAGCCGAGGTGCCGGTATTCATCGGCGGCTACATCTCGGTCGAGCACTACGACGCGATCCTCGCCACCGGTGCCCATCCGCTGGGTGCAGACATCGGTCAGAGTTTCCGTCACATCGGCGAGACCCTGGATCACCAGGTCACGCTTAAACCCAATCATTGAGCAGTCAAAAGCAAGGGATCCTATGCAAGTCACCAGTCTCGCAATCAATTGGTCGGAACGCGGCCTCGTGCCGGATTACGCGATCCGCGCCGGCATCCGACGCCTCGTGGAAAAGCGTTTGCAGGAGATCTCTGCCGACGATTGCGAAAAGGGGGCCAGCCTTGAGAATGCGTTCATCGAGCACATGCACCAGTCGCCGATCGCGCCCCTGCCCGAACTCGCGAACGCGCAGCACTACGAAGTGCCCGCCGAATTCTTCAAGCTATGTCTCGGCCAGCACCGAAAATACAGCAGCTGTTACTGGGACAAGGACACGAAAACGCTGGACGAAGCCGAGGCACTGGCGCTGCAGCTGACATGCCAGCATGCCGACCTGGTTGATGGTCAGGACATCCTCGAGCTCGGTTGTGGCTGGGGGTCGCTGAGCCTTTGGATGGCAGCGCATTATCCGAAAAGTCGCATCACCGCCGTCTCCAACTCCAACTCGCAGCGCGAATATATCCTGTCGACCGCGCGTGATCGCGGGCTCAACAACCTGCAGGTCATCACCTGCGACATGAATGACTTCCAGGCCTCCAGCCAGTTCGATCGCATCGTTTCGGTCGAGATGTTCGAGCACATGCGCAATTACCGCGCGCTGTATGGCCGTGTGCATGATTGGCTCAAACCTGGCGGCCGCTTCTTCAAGCACATCTTCGTACATCGCATGACTCCCTATGCTTTCGAGGTGGCGGGCGAGGACGACTGGATGAGTCAATTCTTCTTCTCCGGCGGCATCATGCCGAGCGACGACCTGCCCTTGCGGTTTCAGGAGAATCTCAAGCTGCTCAAGCAATGGCGCTGGGATGGCACCCATTACCAGAAGACGGCCAACGCCTGGCTGCAGAACATGGACGCGAATGCGATCAAGGTCGCGCCGGTGCTGGCCGCGACCTATGGCGCGGCGGATGTGGAGATGTGGCGCAACCGCTGGCGCATCTTCTACATGTCCTGCGCTGAGCTGTTCGGCTTCAACGATGGCCAGGAGTGGTGGGTGAGCCATTATCTGTTCGAGCGGCCGATCTAGCATGCTGGTCAATATCATCGGGTTTCAGTTGGGGTGGTTCGCCTGCGTGCTGGGCGCCGCCTACGGCTACCCGCTGCTCGGGCCGGTAGTGGCCTTGCCCGTCATCGGCTGGCATCTTGCCCGACAAACCGATAAAGGCATGGAACTGCGCCTGCTGCTGCTGACGGTGTTGATCGGCAGCGCATTCGACCAGTCATTGATGCTGCTCGACCTGGTGCGTTACAGCGCCAACCTCTGGCAAGCGGATTGGCTACCGATCTGGATGATGACCCTCTGGGCGCTGTTTGCCACCACGCTCAATGTCAGCCTGCGCTGGCTGGAAAGACGCCCCGCGATCGCCATCCTGTTCGGTCTCATCGGCGGCCCACTGGCCTACTGGGGCGGCGCACGCCTTGGCGCGATCCAGTGGCAACAGCCGATCGCCTTGCTGATCGCCCTGGCCATCGGCTGGGCAGTGCTCATGCCTGTGCTCGGCAAGCTGGCCTCGACGCTGCGCGCGCGCAGCCTCACAGCAGGAGCCCTGCATGTTTGACTGGTCGATCTATCTTGGCGGCCTGGCAGGCATGATGGTTTTCGGCGTGCTGGGCTGGCTGCTGAGCCTGTGGCGCAACAACGTGACCCATGTCGATAGCATGTGGAGCCTCTTCTTCTTGCTGGCGGCATTGCTCTACGCCTGGCACACCTGGTTCGAGGGCGCGCGCCTGACCTTGGTGATCGTGCTGGTCGACCTCTGGGCCTTGCGACTCTGTGGCTATCTCACCCTGCGTAACTGGGGGCCGCACGAGGATCATCGCTATGTCGTCATCCGCCGCAATAACGAACCGCATTTCTGGCTCAAGAGCCTCTACATCATCTTTGGCCTGCAGGCCCTGCTGGCCTGGATCGTGTCGCTGCCGCTGCTCGGCGCCATTCACAGCAGTGGCGAACTCAACTGGCTGGATCTGGTGGGCATGGTCGTCATGCTGTTCGGTTTGGTATGGGAGAGCGTCGCCGACTGGCAGCTAGCGAAGTTCAAGGCGAACAGCGCGAATCGCGGCAAGGTGCTGGACCAGGGACTGTGGGCTTACAGCCGCCATCCCAATTATTTCGGCGAATGCTGTGTCTGGTGGGGGTTTTACCTGATCGCGGTCGCCGCCGGCGCATGGTGGAGCCTGCCTGGCCCGCTGCTCATGACGCTGCTACTGCTCAAAGTGAGTGGCGTCGCCCTGCTGGAAAAGGATATCGGCGAGCGCCGCCCAGCCTATGCCGCTTACATCGCCAGGACCAACGCGTTCTTCCCCGGTCCGCAAAAACAAGCTAGGGACAGATAGATGCGTCTGATCATTGCGTTATTACTTTTATTTTGCGCCCTGCCGTCGCAGGCCCGTGAGCAAGAGTGGGCGTTCAAGGTCTACCTCGACAAAAGCCTCATCGGTCAGCATGTGTTCCGGCTGGACACGCAAGGCGAAGACAAGACGCTCAGCAGCGCCGCCAGATTCAAGGTCAAGGTCCTGTTCATCGAGGCCTACAGCTACATCCACGATGCCCAGGAACAATGGCATGGCGACTGCCTGACATCGCTCGAATCGCGCACGGTAGAGAACAAGGAGATCAGCGACGTCAAGGGGTCGCTGCAGGACGACGGGTTCAAGCTCAACGGCCCGAAAGGCGCGCTCAGCCTGCCGCAGTGCGTGATGACCTTCGCCTACTGGAATCCCCAGATGCTCAAGCAACGCAAACTGCTCAACCCGCAGACCGGCGAATGGCTCGATGTACGCATCCAGTCGCTGGGCATGGAAGAGATCGAAGTGCGCGGCCAGAAGACGCAGGCTGAACACTATCGGCTGGAGGCGACCAAGATGAAGATCGATCTCTGGTACGGCAAGGATCAGCAGTGGCTGGGCCTGCAATCGACGACGCCGGAAGGCTACCACATCATCTACAAGCTGAAATGACGGACCCAAGGACCATGAAGACACACGCTCCCATGAAACGCTTACGCCGGGCCCTGATGGCTGCCTGCGCGACCTTGCTGACAAGCTGCGCCAGCCAGAACCTGCCGGCGATCGCCACCGTGCCGCAAGTCGATCTGCAACGCTTCATGGGTGACTGGTATGTCATCGCCTGCATCCCGACGGCGATCGAGACCGAGGCCTACAACGCGGTCGAGTCCTACCGCCTGCTCGAAGACGGCACCATCGACACGGTGTTCACCTTCCGCAGCGGCAGCATCGACGGCAAGCCCAAGCGTTACAACCCGCACGGTTTCGTGCAGCCGGGTACTGGCAATGCCTTGTGGGGCATGCAATTCATCTGGCCGATCAAGGCGGAATACCGCATCGCCTATCTCAATCCGGATTACACCCAGACCGTGATCGCGCGGAACGCCCGCGACTATGTCTGGATCATGGCGCGCACGCCCTCGATCAGTGACGGCGATTACCAGCGCCTGGTCAAGTTCGTGGCTGATCTCGGCTACGACACCGCGAAGCTGCGCAAAGTCCCGCAGGACTGGACACTCTCACCGGAGCGCAAATGATGCCTGCCGAGCCCAAGCGCCCCTTCCTGTTGCGCTTGCTACGCTGGCTGGATAGCGGCGCAGCGAGCGAGAGCAACGCCGTCGAGAACAAGGTCGACTGGCTGCGGGTATTGCCTTTCCTGCTCATGCATCTCGCCTGTTTCGCCGTCATCTGGGTCGGCTGGAGCGCATTCGCGGTCGTATTCGCCGCGGTGATCTATGCGGTGCGCATGTTCGCCATCACCGCTTTCTATCACCGCTATTTTTCGCACAAGGCGTTCAATACGTCGCGGCTGGGACAATTCGTGTTCGCGCTGTTCGGCGCCACGGCTGCCCAGCGTGGCCCGCTCTGGTGGGCGTCGATGCACCGTCACCATCATGCGCATTCCGACCGTCAGGAGGATGCGCACTCACCGGTAAGACACGGCTTCTTCTGGAGCCATCTCGGCTGGTTCCTGTCGGATGCGCATTTCGCCACGCGCACCGAGCGCGTGAAGGAACTCGCGAAATATCCTGAATTGCGCCTGCTCGATCGCTTCGATGTGATCGTACCGTTGCTGTTCGCCCTCGCCATCTATGGCCTTGGCGCCTGGCTGGAAACAGCGGCGCCAGGTTTGGGGACCAACGGCTGGCAACTGCTGGTGTGGGGCTTCGTGATCTCCACGGTCGTGCTCTACCACGCCACCTTCAGCGTCAATTCACTGGCGCACGGCTGGGGCGGGCGTCGTTACGAGACGCCGGACCATAGCCGCAACAACTGGCTGATCGCCCTATTCACGCTGGGCGAAGGCTGGCATAACAATCATCACCACTACCCGGGCTCGGCGCGCCAGGGATTCTACTGGTGGGAGCTTGACCTCACTTACTACGGGCTGCGCATGCTCGCGGCCATGGGGCTGATCTGGAACCTGCGTGGCGTCCCGCAGGAGATCCGCGAATCCCGCAAGATCAGGCGCGATACAACGGCGAACAAGGGATAAGCGCGGAACATCATGAAGATCGCCATCATCGGTTCAGGGATCGCGGGCAACACGGCCGCCTACCATTTGCATCAGGCCCATGACGTCACGGTGTTCGAGGCCGGCAACCATGTCGGCGGACATACCCACACGCACCATATCGGCCTGCTGGGCGAAGACCACGCCGTCGATACCGGTTTCATCGTCTTCAACGACCGCACCTACCCCAATTTCATCCAGTTGCTGGATACGCTGGACGTGGCTTCGCAGCCAAGCGAGATGAGCTTTAGCGTGCGTTGCGAAAAGACCGGCCTGGAATACAACGGCACGTCGCTCAATGCCTTGTTCGCACAGCGGCGAAACCTGTTGCGGCCACGCTTCTATCGCATGATCCGCGACATCCTGCGATTCAATACCGAATGTCTCGAGCTGCTGGCGAACGGCAGCGAGATCCGGCTGGGAGATTACCTGGCCACGAAAGGTTACGGCCAAGACTTCGTCGATCTCTACATTGTTCCCATGGGATCGGCGATTTGGTCGACGGACGCGAAAAGCATGCTGGATTTCCCGGCCCGCTTTTTTGTCCGCTTTTTCCACCATCATGGCATGCTGACCGTCAACGATCGCCCGCAATGGCGCGTGATCAAGGGCGGCTCGGCAAGCTATGTCGATCAACTGATCAAGGGGTTTCGCAGCAACATCCGGCTCAACAACCCGGTGCTCAAGGTGCGCCGGTTGAAGCGTTCGGTGCGCGTCACCTCGCTGCACGGCGGCGAAGAAGCCTTCGACTGGGTGTTCTTCGCATGCCACAGCGACCAGGCGCTGGCCATGCTGCACGACCCCTCACCACAGGAACGCGAGATCCTCGCCGCCATCCCCTATCAGGAGAACAACGTGTTCCTGCATCATGACGAACGCATGATGCCAAGGCGCAAACTGGCATGGGCCGCCTGGAACTATCACGTGACGCCAACCCCGTCGGATCGGGTCGCCGTCACCTACAACATGAATATCCTGCAGGGCCTGCGCTCCAAGCAACCCCTGCTCGTGACGCTCAACCATACGGATCAGATCAACCCGGCCAAAGTCATCAAGCGCCTGACCTACCACCATCCGGTCTACACCACTGCCGGAGCGGCGGCACAGGCCCGCCACGCCGAGATCAGTGGCCACAATCGCACGGCGTATTGCGGCGCCTACTGGCGCAATGGCTTTCACGAGGATGGCGTGGTCAGCGCCCTGGCCGCGTTAAAGCATTTCGAGGAAGCCACGCGTGCTGGCTAGCGCCATCTATACGGGACGGGTGCGCCATCGGCGCTTCCTGCCTGTGGCCCATGCGTTCCGCTACCGCCTGTTCATGATGTATCTCGACCTCGACGAGTTGCCGACGGTGTTCGCCGGCCGCTGGTTCTGGTCGGTCGGGCGGGCGAATCTCGCCTGTTTCCGTCGCGAAGACTACTACGGAGACGCCAGCCTCCCATTGAAGACCGCCATCGCCGACCTCGTGCACCGCGAGACGGGCAGGCGTCCGGGCGGGCCCATACGCGTGCTCACGCATTTGCGCTACTTCGGCCATTGCTTCAATCCGGTGAGTTTCTACTATTGCTTCGCCCCGGACGGCGAGCGCCTCGAAGCCATCGTTGCCGAGATCACCAACACGCCCTGGAAAGAGCGTCACGCGTATGTGCTGGACTGCGCACGCGAACCGGCACAGCTGCCTTATCGCTTCGCCTTCAGCAAGGATTTCCATGTCTCGCCGTTCATGCCCATGGAGATGGAGTACGACTGGGCATTCGGCAGGCCTGGTCCGCAGCTCGATGTGCACATGCGCAATATCCGCAGTGACGGCAAGCAGTTCGACGCCACGCTGGAAATGAGACGCCAGCCACTGACTGGCGCCGCGCTGGCAAAGGTCCTGCTCGCTTATCCGTGGATGACCGTCACGGTCGTGTTCGCCATCTACTGGCAGGCGCTGAGACTCTGGCTCAAGCGCGTCCCGTTCTACCCACACCCGAAAAAGCAGGGGTTCGAGCCAACCACGCAAGAGCGAACCACTGATTACGCAAGGAAACGTACATGAACTACCCGCCCGTCCGCGACACCCTCACCATGAAACTGGGGCACAAGAAACGTTCCGCCTGGCTGCAGGATCTTGCCCGGTCCATGGTGTTCGCGCGATTGCGCGAGATCCACGGCGGCCGCATCCATATCGTCGAGGACGGCGCGACGGAAGATTTCGGCCATGAACCGGGTCCGGCCTGCAAGATCCATGTGCACGATCCGCGCTTCTATGGCGAGATCGCGTTCGGTGGCTCCATCGGCGCCGGTGAAGCTTACATGCTGGGTTACTGGACCTGTGACAACCTGACCAACCTCATCCGCGTCATGGCTCTCAACCAGCAGGCGATGGATAGTCTCGAGGGCGGATTTGCCTGGCTCACCCGGCCATTGCTCAAGGGCCTGCACTGGCTCAACCGCAATACGCGCGATGGCAGCCGCCGCAATATCGCAGCGCACTATGACCTGGGTAACGCCATGTTCCAGCTGTTCCTGGATCCGACCATGATGTATTCGTCGGCGATCTTCGATACGCCGGACATGTCTTTGGAACAGGCGTCGATCAGCAAGCTCGATCGCATCTGCCGCAAGCTGGCCCTGAAGCCAGAAGACCATGTGCTGGAGATCGGCACCGGCTGGGGCGGATTCGCCATCCATGCCGCCGGTCGATACGGCTGCAAAGTGACGACGACCACCATCTCGCAGGCGCAGTATGACCTGGCTTGCGAACGTGTCGCCAGTGCCGGCCTATCGCACCTTGTAACGATATTATTGAAAGATTACAGGGAGTTGGAAGGACAATTTGACAAACTGGTTTCAATCGAGATGATCGAAGCCGTCGGGCATCAGTTCTACGACACCTACTTCGCGACCTGTGCCCGTTTGCTGAAACCGGACGGCATGTTCCTGCTACAGGCCATCACCATCGCCGACCAGCGCTACGATGCAGCGCGGAAGTCGGTGGACTTCATCCAGCGCTACATCTTCCCCGGCAGTTGCATCCCTTCCGTCACGGCGCTGCTCGATTCAGTCACCCGCGCTTCCGATCTCCGGCTGTTCAACCTGGAGGATATCGGCCCACACTACGCACGTACCCTTGCTGAATGGCGCAAGAACTTCTTCGCCAATATCGAGCAGGTGCGTGCGCTGGGCTATTCGGAAGAATTCATCCGCATGTGGGAGTTCTACCTGTGTTATTGCGAGGGTGGCTTCGAGGAACGCGCCCTGGGCGATGTGCACATGCTGCTGGTGAAGCCGGGTAACCGTCGTGCGTCCATTCACCCGCCGCTGTAGAAGACGAATCGACGCTACAACTGCTCTACGCGGTTCTTGCCCAGATCCTTCGCTCTAAGTAGTGCGTGGTCAGCATCGGCGATGAGGTTATCTTTCAATGATGACTCTTCGCCTGCCTTCAGGCTGCGGATACCGATACTGATGGTGCAATGGATCGACTCCGAATGCACAGGGATCGGCTGATTAGCGACCTCGGAGCGCAAGCGCTCGGCGAGCTTTAAACCTTGGTCGAGTTCGGTATGCGGCAATATGATCAGGAACTCCTCGCCGCCATAGCGGCCGACAGAATCATAGGTGCGCAGGGACATACGCAGAGTATCCGCGATCCTGGCCAGCACCCTATCGCCTACGCCATGACCGTAAACGTCATTGATCCGCTTGAAATTATCGACATCGATCATGAGCACAGAAAGAGCCGATTGCTGCCGGCTCGCCAGATCCGCCTCCTTTCTGAAGATATCCATGATCGCGCGACGGTTCCAGACGTTCAACAGCGGATCAACCATGCTGTCCCGTTTCGTGGCATCCAGCTCTTCCAGCAAGCTGCCGACGACGGTGCTCAGGCCTCTGCCCGAAAACACCGACTCTACCCAGCTGCCGAGGTAATCAAAGATTTTGATTTCTTCTGCGGTGAGAGACCGCGGCTTGTTGTCGACGATGCATAAGGTGCCGATCACGAAACCTTCGTGATTGCGTAGCGGACGGCCTGCGTAGAATCGCAGCTTGATACCGGAACATACCGCGGGATGATCGACGAACCTTTCATCCTCGGCGGCATTCTCGATCACCATGATTTCGCCGTGATACACCACATGGGCGCAGAAAGATTCCTCTCGCGATGTCTCTTTAATCCCCAGCCCGATGGCGGATTTGAACCATTGCCGGTGCTCGTCCATGATCGTGATGTAAACCACCGGTGTCTTGAAGATGAATTGGGTGACATGTGTGATCTTGTCGAACGCCGCCTCGCCCGGAGTGGCGAGGATCTGCATCCGATGCAGCGACGCCAGGCGTTCGGCTTCATTGGCAGGGATTGGGACAGGGATCATGGCTCTGTTCTATTCAGTCTTAATCGGTATTCTGAACTTCTTGCCGCCTTATGCCTAGCCGTTATTCATCGGATATGAGCGTCATTTGCGTGCGCAGATCCGCTGCAGCATGGCCGGCTTCGGATGGTCGAATCGCCCCTGTTCGAATGCGACCACGGTCAGCCGATTCGCATAGGTGTCATGCAGCTCGTCTGGCTGCAACAGGAACGCCGGATTGTGCGGTCGACCGAATTGCGCTTGCCCCGCCATAAAGGTCTCGTAGATCAGCACGCCGCCGGGCGCGAGGCTTTCCGCCAATGTCACTAAAAGCGGCCGGTGCAGGTAGCGACAAACGACAATGCCGTCGAACAGCGTATCTGGATAAGGCCAGGCAGCCGCTTCCAGATCAGCCAGCGTGGTCCGGATGCCGGCGATGCCCTGCAACGATCGTAGCGCGTCAGCGTCACGATCCACGGCCTCGACCTGCCAGCCCTGCGAAGCCAGCCAGCGCGCATTGCGGCCATGGCCGCAGGCGAGGTCGAGCACGCGGCTGCCTGGATTAAATAGCCGAGCGTGCTCACGAACCCAGTCCGAGGGCGCTTCGACGGCACCCGGCTTCGGTATGTCCGCGTTGATCAAATGACTGAAATGTGCCATCCCGGCGATCCTTTCCATCAGCGCTGTTGACGAGCCTCGTCATCGCGCGGTACTGCGCCAGCAGGCGCTTTTCATGCATAATCTCTGGCAAAAGAGGCTGTCGGCCACCATGCCCGCCTCTCATCGCATCGAACCCGGAGTCACATGCCGCTTGCCCCACCGGATCAACGCCTCGTATGGCGTGACGGACAACCCTATTCCGCCGAATTCGGCGACATCTACTTCTCCAGCGATAACGGCCTGGAAGAGACCCGCCACGTGTTCCTGCAGCACAATCGACTGGCGCAGCGCTGGCAAACCCTGACCGTGGCCCACTTCACCGTCGTCGAGACTGGCTTCGGTACCGGCCTCAATTTCCTCTGCGCCTGGGCATTATGGCGCAAATCGGCCCCCAAGACGGCCAGGCTGCACTTTGTCAGCGTCGAGCGCTACCCGCTCACGCATGAAGACTTGCGCCGGGCACTCGCGCTCTGGCCAGAACTCGCCGAGCTCAGCACGGCCTTGCTTGAGGCTTACGACACGACGGCGCCTGGCTGGCATCGCCTGCAGTTCGATGCGGGGCGCGTCTGCCTCACGTTGGTCATCGGCGATGCACTGGACATGCTGCCGCGTTTGAAAGCAGGTGTCGATGCGTGGTTCCTCGACGGCTTCGCACCGGCAAGGAACCCCGAGATGTGGCAGGACGCGCTGTTCCGGGAAATGGCACGACTTTCCCGGCCCGGCGCCACTTTCGCCACGTTCACCAGTGCCGGGGCGGTCAAGCGCGGCTTGCGCGCCGCCGGTTTTGAAGTGCTCAAGACAGCAGGGTTCGGCCGCAAGCGCGAAATGCTCTGCGGAAGTCTTTCCGACGATATCCAGGCTAGCCTAGCCACCCCCGATCATGCCGCTACCGGCATGAAGCGCACGACGGCCCCTGTCCCATGCGCTCCAGCCCTGCCGGATGCCGCTGGCAAGGCAGCACCGCATGCCATCGTCATCGGCGCTGGCATCGCCGGGGCATCGAGCGCTCATGCGCTGGCCCGTCGTGGCTGGCAGGTAACACTGCTCGAGCGTCACGAGGCGGTCGCACGCGAAGCCTCGGGTAATCCGCAGGCCATGCTCTACCCGCGCCTTGCCGGCCAGGACATCGTATTGAGTCGGCTCGCCATGCACGGTTACCTCAATACGCTACGCCTCATCACCAGTTGCGGCCTGTCGCAAGAACATTATGCGCAATGTGGGCTATTGCAGACCGCGTTCGACGCTGACGAGCGCGTTCGTTGCGAAGCGGTGGCGGCACGTCGCTTGCCGGAAACGCTGGTCCGCTATGTCGACGCCGAGACCGCCAGCGACATCGCCGGTCTGCTACTGCAACATTCGGCGCTTTATTTCCCCAAAGGCGGCTGGGTCGATCCGGTGGCGTTTTGTCAGGCGCTGGTCACGCAACCCGGTATCCGCCTGCTGACGCATGCCAGCGCACTCGAGTTAAAGCGTCAGGGCGATCATTGGCAAGTGCGGGATCACCGACAGGTATTGGCAGAAGCCTCGATCGTCATCATCGCCTGCGCCAACCAGACGGCGAGTTTCTCCCAGACACGCCATCTGCCGCTGACGCCGGTGCGCGGCCAGATCACGATGGTAGAAGCCAGCGAGCGCAGCAAGCAGTTGAGGGCCGTGATCTGTAGCGACGGCTACGTGAGTCCCGCCCATCAGGGCCGCCATTGCCTGGGAGCAACCTTCTCGCCGATGGAATCCGCGCTGGATGAGCGTGACAGCGACCATCAGGCCAATCTGGCGATGCTGCGCAGGCTCTGCCCTGAACTTCATCAGGCGATCGATCCAACCCGGCTTAGCGGGCGGGTCGCTTTGCGTGCCGCCATGCCGGACTACCTGCCGATGGCTGGCCCGCTATTGGACAGCGAGGCGTTGCTCGCCGATCCGCCGACCCATCGCGCCGACCCTGCCGACCTGCCCTGGCTGGACGGCCTATACATCAATGCTGGTCATGGCGCCAAGGGTCTGCTCAACGCGCCCTTGTGCGCGGAGATGCTAGCCAGCGCGCTTTGTGGCGAGCCGGCGCCCGTCGATAGCCAGCTCCTGGCGGCGCTCGATCCGAATCGTTTCCTGTTACGCAAGATGGGCCTCAAGCGGCTCGTGGCGGGACTTGCCGCGCGGCCTTGAGGTAGAATCAGGGGCATGGCCACGCTGAACGAACTCTTCCAGACCGCTTATCAACTCCATCGTAACGGGCAATATGCCCAGGCAGAATCCGCTTACCGGCAACTGATCCGCCAGCAACCCAGGCACGCCGACGCCCTGCACCTGCTGGGCGTGCTGTGCCACCAGACGGCCCGCCACGAAGAGGCCGCGACGCTGATCGCGCGCGCCATCGCCATCGAGCCGGACAATGCCGATTTCCTCAACAATTGTGGCCTTGCGCTACGCGCCGCAGGCCGCGCACAAGACGCGATCACCTGCTACGAAGAGGCGCTGCGGCTATCGCCCAAGGATGCCGATATCCAGAACAACCTGGGCAACGCCTACCAGGAGGCTGGTCGTCATGCAGAGGCCGCGAATTGCTATCGCCGCGTACTGCGTTCACACCCACAGGATGCCGATTTGCGCCAAGCGCTGGTGTCGGTGCTGATGGCCGAGGGCGACCAGCACTTCGCCAACGGGCGTTTCGGCGACGCAGAGCATTGCTATCAGGAAGCGGCGACCCTGGCGCCTGACACGGCGATCCTGCACTACAACCTGGGCAACGCCAAACGCGAGCTGGGCAAGGCTGCCGAGGCCGCGGTGCTCTATAAACGCTATCTAGCGCTAGCGCCGACCGACGCCGATGGCTGGAACAACCTCGGTAACGTGCTGCGTGAACTCGGCCGCCTGGACGAAGCCGTGGCCGCCTATCGGCAAGCGCTGGAGCACGACCCGGCGCTTTACCATGCCAAGGTGCATCTGGTGCATCAGCAACAGCATATGTGCGACTGGCAAGGGCTGGACGAGAGCGTCGCGTGTATCCGAGACTGGGTGCGCACGAAGCCGGAGGCCCTGGTCTCGCCGTTCGCGTTCCTGGCGATGCCCGGCACGACGGCCGCCGAACAGAGGCTCTGCGCCCTGCAATGGGCGAAGAACCGGCATCAGTCGCTCATCGAGCTCGGCCGCAACCTCGCTTTCAATTACGTCAAGACGCCCGGCCGCAAGCTGCA
>CAMLMA010000020.1 GCA_946481065.1 uncultured Nitrosomonadales bacterium | reverse complement strand
GCGCGACCTTGTTCTTGACGACCTTGACGCGGGTCTCGGAGCCGATGACTTCGTCACCCTTCTTGATGGCGCCGGTACGGCGGATGTCGAGACGGACGGAGGCGTAGAACTTGAGCGCGTTACCGCCGGTGGTGGTCTCGGGGTTACCGAACATGACGCCGATCTTCATGCGGATTTGATTGATAAAGATGACCAGCGTGTTGGTGCGCTTGATGTTGGCGGTGAGCTTGCGCAGCGCCTGCGACATCAGGCGCGCCTGCAGGCCCATGTGCGAATCGCCCATCTCGCCCTCGATCTCGGCCTTGGGCGTCAGCGCGGCGACGGAGTCGACGACGACGATATCGACCGAACCGGAACGCACCAGCATATCGGCGATCTCAAGCGCTTGTTCGCCGGTATCCGGCTGTGAGATCAACAGCTCTGAGACGTTGACGCCGAGCTTTTGCGCATATTGCGGATCGAGCGCGTGTTCGGCGTCGATGAAGGCGGCGACGCCACCCAGTTTCTGCATCTGGGCGATGACGGAGAGGGTCAGGGTGGTCTTGCCTGAGGATTCCGGACCGTAGATCTCGACGATGCGGCCACGCGGCAAACCGCCGATGCCGAGCGCGATATCGAGCCCTAGCGAGCCAGTGGAGACAGCCTGGATGTCGCCGGCAACGTCGGTATCGCCCATGCGCATGATGGAGCCTTTGCCGAATTGCTTCTCGATCTGCGAGAGTGCCGCTGCCAGCGCTTTGCTTTTGTTGTCATCCATGTGTTCGGTCCCTTGTTTTTGTGCACTTCATAAAGCGCATAATTATTTCATAAATCAGTAGCTAAGGTAAGCTGCAACAGCCCTTCCAGCACGGTTTTTACCGAGGCCCGGCGCACCGCTTCGCGGTCTCCGGAAAAGTGCAGGGTGACGCTCTCGGCGACCCCTTCCGCGGTCGCCCACGCGAAGCAAACCGTGCCTACCGGCTTTTCCTCGGTACCGCCGTCCGGGCCGGCGATACCGGTGATCGCGGCGGTGATGTCGGCGTGGCTGTGATGCAATGCGCCCAGCGCCATTTCCAGCGCCGTGTGCTCACTCACTGCACCATGCAGCTCCAGGGTCTGTTCGGTGACGCCGAGCTGTTCCTGCTTGGCGGTGTTGCTGTAGGTGACGAAGCCGCAGTCGAACCAGGCCGAGCTACCTGGCACCGCGGTGACGGATTCAGCGGCCCAGCCGCCAGTGCAGGATTCAGCCAGCGCCAGTAGCCATTGGCGTTCCTTGAGCGCGACGCCCAGCGCACGGCTCAGATCGAAGAGTTCAGCATCCACCACTGCAATCCTTTCATGCAGGCAACCGCATACACCGCGGCCAGCAGGTCGTCGAACATGACGCCAAAGCCGCCCTTGAGACGCGCATCGAAATAACTGATGGGGAAGGGTTTCCAGATATCGAACAGACGGAACAGCAAAAAGGCCGTGAGCCACCATTGCCAGCTGAGGGGGGCGAATTCCAGCACCAGCATGAACGCGACGATCTCGTCCCAGACGATGCTGCCGTGGTCGGCGACGCCGAGGTGTTTGCCGGTGAGCCCACATGCCGGGATGCCGATCAGGAAGAGGCCGGCAATGATCGCGTAATGCGCCATTTCCGGTGTCTGCATGAGTACCAGGAAGAGGGGCACGGCCAGCAGGGTGCCCATGGTGCCGGGGGCGATGGGCGAGAGGCCGCTGCCGCCCCCCAGCGCCATGAGGTGCATGGGGTTGCGGAGCATGAAGCGCAGATCGGGACGTGTGCTCATGAGGCGGCCTTATCGGAGAAATGGTCGTAACCGTGCTTGCCTAACTCGAGCGGTGCATCGTCAAGGCCGCGTACGATGAGGCCGGGCGCCTCGGTGATGTGGCCGATGCAGGTCAGCGGCAGGGCGAGCAGGCTGGTCAGTTTGGCGATCTCGCCATGTTGTCGCGCCGGCGCGGTGAAGCACAGCTCGTAGTCATCGCCGCCAGCCAGCACCATCTGCTGCACAGCCTTGTCGGCGAAGTGGGCGCTCACCGCACGCGAGACCGGGATGTCGCGGAGCCGGATCTCTGCGCCGACGTTCGATGCGCGAAGGATGTGGCCGAGATCGGCCAGCAAGCCATCAGAGATGTCGATGGCGCTGTGCGCGCTGGCCCCGATCAGCAAGCCAAGCTCGACCCGTGGTTGTGGTCGATGCAAGGCCGGCAGGCAGGCCTCGCGCTCATCGTCACTGAGCGGATAGCGGCCCTGCAAGGCAGCGAGCGCCAGCGCGGCGCTGCCCAGCGTGCCGGACACCCAGACTTCGTCACCGACCCTGGCGCCGGCACGGCGCATGGCCTTGCCGGCAGCGACTTCGCCCATGATCTGCACGCTGATGGCCAACGGTCCGCGTGTGGTGTCGCCGCCGATGAGCTCGATCTGGTAGCGGCTGGCGCAGGCGAAGAAGCCATCAGCGAAACGCTGCACCCAGGTCTCGTCGGCAGTGGGCAGCGCGATGGCGAGCGTCGCCCATTTCGGTACGGCGCCCATGGCGGCCATGTCCGAAACATTGACCGCCAGCGATTTCCAGCCGATGAGATAAGCGTCGGTATCCGCGAAGAAGTGCGTCCCCGCGACCAGCATGTCAGCCGAGATGGCCAGCTCCATGCCATCGCTGACCTTGAGCAGGGCGGCGTCATCACCTACAC
The DNA here is from genome assembly GCA_946481065.1 of uncultured Nitrosomonadales bacterium. The sequence goes on along the minus strand of CAMLMA010000020.1, from coordinate 14,443 downwards.
CGAGCACCGCGCCCGGCGTAGGGCGCGTGAAATAGCGGCGGATGAGATCGAATTCCGAAGCCATCAGCTGGCCGGGTCGGCGGCAGGTCTTGCCGCGGATTTGGGGCGGAAGGCCTTGACGATGTCGCCGTCGGTTTCGAGGTAGGGCATGGGGTGCTTGTCGGTGCCGAGCAGGTCCAGGCAGTAGGGCACCGCGGCGAAGATGCCATGCACGAGGATATTGCCAGCCTCGTCCTTGAGGCCTTCGAGTGTCTGCGCGATGGATTTTGGCTGCCCCGGCAGGTTGATGATCAGGCTCTGCTTGCGGGTGACGGCGACCTGGCGCGAGAGGATGGCGGTCGGAACAAAATGCAGGCTGATCTGGCGCATCTGTTCGCCAAAGCCCGGCATGACGCGATCGCCGACGGCCAGCGTCGCTTCCGGCGTGACGTCGCGCAGCGCCGGGCCTGTACCGCCGGTAGTCAGCACCAGGTGGCAGCCCTCATGGTCGACAAGGTCACAGAGCGTCGATTCGATCTCGCCCTGTTCGTCCGGGATGACGCGGCTGATCGATTCCCAGGGGCTGGTCAGTGCCCGCTCCAGCCATGCCTTGAGCGTAGGGATGCCCTTGTCCTCGTAGACGCCGCTCGAAGCGCGATCGCTGATGGAGACGAGGCCGATGCGTAAAGGTGTGGCGTTCATATGGGTCGTGTGGATGTCCGGGCGTAGTGGTTGCGGCGTAATATTTGTCTCTCGGCTGGAACCGCCGGCAGATACGCTAATCATATCATTACGCTCACCAACATGAGGCGACGGCGTCATATGCAGGATTGCCAGTTGCCGCGAATATCGAAGAGGGATACAGATGCGTTCAACCACCACCACATGCCTGGCCTTGATGATGACGCTCGGCCTCGGCGCCTGTGCCGCCAGCAAGATGGAGAAGCAGGAAGCGCCTGCCGACATGAATCTGGCGCAGCCGAAGGACAGCAACCCCTACATCGGTAACTACACCAGCCGCAATCGCCCCTCGCTCGGTTTGCAGCCTGAGCCTGGCGCGCCGAAGCTCTATCGTGGCGTGGTCGAGACGGCCGACTACCAGCGCATGCTGGAAGATGGCTACGACCTGCTCGGCTATTCCAAATTCGAAGCCAATACGGTGTCGCCCGAACTGTCGCTGGAGCAGGCGAAGCAACTGAAGGCGGATGTCGTGCTGGTCTACAGCAAGGTCGTGGGTAACGTCCCGGCCACTGTGCAGCTGCAACAGATGCGCGAGCGTGCGCGGCAACATACGGACGCCGACAAGGCGACCAAGCAAAAGGCCATGGGCGATGTGCTGGCTGAAGCGGAAGACCGCCAGCTCTACGAGTATTTCGCTACGTATTGGGCCAAGCTCGCGCCACCGTTGATCGGCGTCCATATCACCAGCCTCAAGGACGAAGACCGCAAGAGCGAGGTCGGGCTCGACGTGCTGGCGGTGATCAAGCGATCGCCGGCGGACAAGGCCCATATCGAAAGCGGGGACGTGCTGCTGAAGATCGGTGATGTCGCGCTGAACAAGCCGGAATTGCTGAGCCAGGCTGCCAGCCGTTATGCCGGCCAGACCGTGGAAGTGAGCTATCTGCGGGGCAACAAACCCTTCAAGACCACGATGACGCTCAACAAGCCGCAATAACCCTATCGCGCCCGTCGCATCCCATCGGCGGTCGGGCGCGCCGCACTTCGCCTTATCTCCCGCCGTTTGGCTTTCCTCGGAAGGTCGTGGTTAAATCTAGCGTCCCGCCCAAGACAAGATCATGATGGAAAACACCCTCAAACGTTATGCCGAGCTCGAGGACAAGCACGTCGAGCTGCTCACCGAACTGGTGGCGCAGATGCGCCCTGGCCGGCAGCAACATTCGGATCACGCGGTGCACGCCATCCAGGCCTTGTGCCATGTGTTGCACCGCCATCCGGAATACGTGCCGCTGTTGCGCACGGCGATATTGACCCTGATCGGCAAGCATAAGCCGGTCTCGCTGATCGCAGATGCCGGCATCCATCCGAACAGCGGCTTCTTCAGCGAGCTCTGGCGCCGCATCGGCCACAAGTTTCTGCCGGAGGCGGTCAACCCAGCTTACCTGAAGGATCTGTTCGCCCAGATCTTCAACGACCCCGAGGATGAGCGCTGGGTGCTGGTGGTGCCCGATGCGGTCTGGATCGAACTGATGAGTGCATTGCGTCTGCAGGAGGCGTCGCCGGAGTTGCTGCTGGCCTGCCGCAAGAACCTGTTCGATGCGGCCCAGGTGCTCTCGTACCGCTTGTCGGCGCTGGGGCTTGAGCCAGAGCTGATCCGTCACTTTCCGGAGCTGGAAGACCATAGCTCGCCTTTCATCATCCAGAACGCCGAGTTCGGCAGTTTCCTCGCCGCGCCGGAAGAGAAACTCGAAGCCATTCGCCATATCCTGGTGATGCTGGACCAGTGCCGCAAGGTCGTCGCGCGCGTGCGCCGTTCGAGCTCCCAGACCGGTACCAGCATCCGTCTCACGTTCCTGTTGCAGCGCATCAGTCAGCATATCCAGCGCCTGGAACTGTTGCTCGATATCATCGCCCGGCAAGTGGCCGACGAGGATGTCGCGGCGCTCTATGTCAAGCTGCTGAAGATCCTGGTGCGCGCCGAGTGCCACAAGAACGACGTGCGTCAGCACTGGCGCGAGAACATGGAGCTGCTGGCGTTGCGTGTGACCGAGAACGCCAGCCGCACTGGCGAGCATTACATCACCGAGACTCGCAGCGAGTATTTCGCGCTCATGCGCTCCGCGATGGGTGCCGGTGTCATCGTCGGCGTCATGGCCATGATCAAGGTGATCACCGCTGGCCACCACTACGCACCGCTGACCGAGGCGATCTTCTTCAGTCTCAATTATGGCCTCGGATTCGTGCTCATCCACATGCTGCATTTCACGGTGGCGACCAAACAGCCAGCCATGACGGCGGCCGCGATCGCCGCCAGCATCGACGGCAGCGATGGCAAATCGAAGAACATGGACAAGCTGGTGACCATCATCGCCCAGACCATCCGCAGCCAGACTGTGGCCATCATCGGCAACGTCCTGCTGGCATTGCCGATGGCCATGCTCATCGGCTGGCTGGTGTTCACGCTGACGGGGGCACATTTCGTGACGCCGGAGAAAGCCGGCAGGATGCTGGCCGAGATCCATCCCGTGTACAGCGGTGCCTTGGTCTACGCCGGCATCGCCGGGATCTGCCTGTTCCTCTCAGGGCTGATCGCGGGCTATCACGACAACCTTGCCATCTACAACCGGATCCCTCAGCGCCTGCGGGCCTTGCGCTGGTTGAAGCGCCTGCTGGGCGAAGCGCGCCTCGATCGCATGGCTGGCTATATCGAGAACAACCTGGGCGCGTTGGCCGGTAATTTCTATTTCGGCTGCCTGCTCGGCGGCATGGCTGGCCTCGGCGTGCTGCTCGGGTTGCCGATCGACATCCGCCACATCACCTTCTCTTCGTCATTCGTCGGGTTCGCGCTGGTCGGGGTGGAGTTCCATGTCACCTGGCAGGTCGTGGCCATGGCTTTTGTCGGTATCTGGCTGATCGGTACGGTCAATCTCGCGGTGAGTTTCGGTCTGGCGCTATATGTCGCGATGAAGTCGCGCAAGGTCACCTTTGCGCAGTGGCGACAGCTCATGACGGCCCTGATCCGGCGTCTGTTCACCAGTCCGCGCGAGTTCTTCCTGCCCCCGGGACGCCGGGTCGAGGCGGCAGAAGCCGAGCGGCAGGCTACAGGGCAAGACGCCGAGTCAAGCCAGGATAGAACACCAAAGGAAGCGGCATCGCTGGAGAAAACCTAGCGCTCGTGCAAGTGAGGCGCCGTGGGGCGCAGTGAGTGGCAGTAGCGCCTGGCCTGACTAGATGAGGAAGAGCAGGATGGCGACCAGCGTCGGCGCCAGCGCACCCAGAAGCAATTGTGGCGCGCCGATCGACTGATCCTTGAAGCCGCGCTTGAGCAAGGCGACCCCGGCCGGATTGGGCGCATTGGCGATCACGGTGAGACCGCCGCCCGCCACCGCACCGGCCATGAGCATGTATTTCGCGTCGTCCGGGATACCAACGATGAGCGAGCCCAGATAAGTCAATGCGGCATTGTCGGTGATCGCCGTCAGCGCCACGGCGCCGAAGAACAGCTGCAGCGGCTCCAGCCCAGACACCACCGGTTGCAGCCACCATTGCTGCATGCCGCCGAGTACCACCAGACCCGCCAGGAAGAACCCGACCAGCAGGCCCTCCTTCAGGATCAGCGGAGTCTGGAAACGGCTGTAGGCCTGCGTGAAGCCCAGGAACAGCAGGAATAGCCCGATGAACACCACCGGATGATGGGCGAAGACGACCACGCCGAACAGGAACAGCAGGTGGATGATGCTCACGGTCAGCGGTGCCGCCTTCTCCTTGATCGTGTCCACGGGCACGGTCACATGTTTGCGTAGCAGGTAGCAGATGGTGGTGGCGTTGATGAAAACGGCGATCGCGGCTTTCCAGCCGAAATTAGCCATCATGAAAGCGCTGTCCCACTGCCAGGTGGCGGCGACCATGAGTACAGGCGGTGCCGCATACGAGGTCAGCGTGCCGCCGATGGAGACATTCACGAACAGTACCCCAAGCGTCGCGTATTTGAGCCATTCCGGCATGCGCTGGCGGAAGACCATGGGCGAGAGCATCAACGCGGCCAGGGTCATGGCGGCCGGTTCGGTGATGAAGGAACCGACGAGTGGAACGACGGCGAGGCATAGCCAGGTCTGTGCCAGGGTGGTATCCGTCGGCACGATGCGCGCGATCCAGCCTATGGCATGTTTCACGCTCAGCAGGACCGGGTTGGAGGCAGCGACCACCATGATGACGAAGACGAACAGCGGTTCGGTGTAATGGCGCGTCTCCAGGTAGTCGAGCGCCTCGGTGCCGCCTGCCAGCAGCGCCATGACGATGATGAGGATGAACGACCAGAAGCCGAACACCACCTCGACCTCGCCCAGCAGGTGGAATAGACCTGCGTGGCTGGGATGGCGATGGGCAAGGGCCTCGAACAGCTTGGCGGTGAAGGTGTGAATCAGCGCCAGGGCGAAGATGATGGCGGCAGCGAGGTTGATGATGTTGGCTGACATGCGGATCCTTGGGTGGCGCTATTGCGCGTCGTCGGTCGGGGCTTCTGCCTCGCTGATCTCGCGTAACAGGCGGAACAGTTCGCGGCTGCTCTTGGGTGGCTTGTTGGCGGCTTGCTCCCGCCGCGCGTTTCGAATCAGCGTGCGCAGTTGCTGGCTATCGGTTTGCGGGTATTGGGACAGCCATTCCGCGGAAGCCGGTTCTTCCTCGATCAGCCGCGTGCGCCAGCGCTCGAGGCGATGGAAGTGCGCGTTCTCGGCGACGTTCTTGCCTTCCCAGCGTGCCAATTGCTCGCGGATAGGGTCAGTGTCGACCTCGCGCATCAGCTTGCCGATATATTGCATCTGGCGACGAGTCGCACCGTTGGCGGTGATGCGCTTCGCTTCGTTGATGGCGTCAAGCAGCTGCTCCGGGAGTTCGAGCTTGGCCAGTTTGTCCCGGGGCAGGCCGACCAGTGTCACGCCCAGTTCCTGCAGGGCATCCATCGCGGCTTTGCGCTTGGTCTTGCTGAGGGGTCCCGCTTCCGGGGAATCGTCGAGTTCGTTGGGTTTCATGGCTGTGTGCTTTCTGGCAGGGTATGATAACAGCTTTTTTGTGAGCGCCTTTTCGTGACGGAAACCAGTTTCAGTTATTCCCGGCAGGACCTGCAGCAGATGGGCGAGGATGTCTTGCGTATCGCCCGGGCCGCGGGCGCCAGCGATGCCGAGGCTGAGATCAGCCTGGGCTTCGGCCAGAATGTCTCGGTACGCATGGGCGAAACCGAAACCATTGAATACAATCGCGACAAGGGCGTCTCCGTCACGGTCTATTTCGGTCAGCGGCGTGGTCATGCCAGCACCTCCGACCTCTCGCGCAAGGCGCTCGAAGACACCGTCGCGGCTGCGTGCAATATCGCCCGCTTCACTGCGCTGGATCCGTTCTGCGGTCTGGCCGATGCCAATCTCATGGCGCAGCAAATGCCGGATCTCGACTTGCATCATCCCTGGCATATCACGGTCGATGATGCCCTGGCGCTCGCCATCGAATGCGAAACTGCAGCACGTGCCGTGGATGCCCGCATCACCAATTCCGAAGGTGCGTCGGTCTCGGCCTATGAGGGGCTGTTCGTTTACGCCAATACCCATGGTTTCAACGCCGGCTACCCGAGCTCGAGACACGGCATCAGCTGTTCGGTGATCGCCGAAGCCGATGACGCCATGCAGCGCGACTACTGGTACAGCACGGCGCGCGACGCTGCCGACCTCGATACTGCGGCCGAGATCGGTCGCGAGGCGGGCGAGCGTACGGTGCGGCGGCTGGGACCCAAGCGCATCAAGACCGCCCAGGTGCCGGTCTTGTTCGAGGCACCACTGGCCGCCGGCCTGATCTCGCAACTGGTGTCGGCCATCTCCGGTGGCAACCTCTATCGCAAATCATCGTTCCTGCTCGATAGCCTCGGCAAGCAGGTGGCTTCGCCACTGCTCGATATCCAGGAGGATCCATTCATCCGCAAAGGTCTCGCCAGCGCAGCGTTCGACAGTGAGGGTGTGGCGACCCGTGCCCGTACTCTGGTGCAGGACGGCGTGTTGCAAGGCTATCTGCTATCGAGTTACTCCGCGCGCAAGCTCGGCATGCAAAGCACGGGTAACGCCGGCGGCAACCATAACTTGATCGTGCGCTCCACCGGGGAGGATTTTGCAGGGTTGCTCAGACGCATGGATACCGGCCTGCTGGTGACCGAGCTGCTGGGGCATGGCCTGAACATGGTCACTGGTGACTATTCACGCGGAGCTGCCGGCTTCTGGGTCGAGCGCGGCGTGATCCAGCACCCGGTGGAAGAGATCACCATCGCCGGCAATCTGCGCGAGATGTTGAATCAGATCGTCGCGATCGGCAGCGACGTGCTGGTGCAGGGCTCCAAGCAAGTCGGTTCCATCCTCATCGAGCGCATGACGGTCGCCGGCGATTGATAGACGGGTTGCCAGCGCCAGCTGCAAGACGCCGGGTGTGATCCACTGCCCACCCAAATGAAAAAAGCCCCGCATCGCGGGGCTTTTTTCATTCAGTTCCGAACTGAGGGATCAGGGTGCAGCTGCGGGCGCAGGTGCCGGTGCTTCCTCGTCGTAGAAGCCATCTTCCTCGTCGTCGAAGTGGGCGTTCTCGCCATTGCTGTCGGCCACTTGTGCGCTACGGCGTTGCAGGTAAGCGTCGCGCATGAAGGCGTAAGGATCGAGAGCCGCTTCGTCCAGCAAGTCGCTGGCCGGCAGGTACTGGGCGCGCTTGTCCACGAACTTGGTCAGGCGCAGCAGGTTGCGGTCGCGCGGGTCATGTACGTAGCTGATCGGGTCGAACGCCACGGTGTCGACCGCAAAACCGGCGGTGTCGCGCAGGGTGCTTGGGCCAAGGAACGGTAGAACGATGTAAGCGCCGCTACCCACGCCCCAGTGCCCGAGGGTCTGGCCGAAGTCTTCGTTGCGTTGTTCGATCCCGTCCATGGACGCGACATCGATCAGGCCGGCGATACCGAACGTGGAGTTGATGACGAATCGACCGGCGCCACTCATGGCCTTGTCGAACTTGCCTTGCAGCAGATCGTTGATGGCCGAGATGAACGTATTGAGGTTGGTGAAGAAGTTATTCACGCCTGTCCGCACCGGGCTCGGCAGTACAGCCTTGTAGGCCCCGGCGATCGGCTTGACGACAGCCTTGTCGGCGACGTCGTTGAATTTGTAGATGCCGCGGTTGAGGCCTTCGAGCGGATCCTTGTTGGCCTGAGAGGCACACCCCGTAAGCGATAACGCGAGAACCATGCTGGCGATCAGAGTTGTTGTATTTATATTTATACGCATGCTTTATTCCGAAATTGTTTCGTTGTGCTGAGGTTTCCAGCATCCATCGCGAACTTTAACCGAGCGATACCCCATTGTCCACTGTTTTAGGCCCATGCGCGACAGGTGTTGCAAAAATGTAACACCCTGATAAACCATAATATTATCAATGGGATATAGGGGTGTTTTGACGATATTTTCGACCTGGAAGCGGGCTTTCGACAGACTGTCATCAAGGTGTCACAGGCGCGCGAACTGATGACAGATCGTCCCTGTAGCCATGCAGCCGCTCGGTCGCATGCTGACGCTGTGCCGGCGTGGTCGTATTGTGGAATTCGGCGATCAGGCGACATGACTCCAGGGTCAGGGTCCGTATGTAGCTGGCGTAGGCGGGGTCTTGCGGCGTGAGCAGCGTGTCATAGAACTGCGTGATGGCCGCTGCTGCGGCATTCCCGGCCAATCGACGCTCGGCGATCGCATGCAATAGGTCCAGTGCCGCATGTTCCCGCTGCAGGACGGCGGCATACGAAACCTCGGGGTCGAAGCTTGATTCTGCGATCGCCTTGCTGAGCAGCGATTCCTGCGCGTCTTCGACACTGCCGTAGAGATACCTGGCCCGCTTGATCGCCTGTTTCAATCGGTAAGCCTGTCGTTCTTTCAATGTGCCTTCCATCCAGTCTTCCCGCCAGTCCTCGTTACGGTCCTCGAATTTTTGCGCAAGGCGCACGAGCTGGCGCGCGGTCAGGCTCGGCGCGATCTCCATGGTGATGCCGGCGGCCTGGGTATTGAGGGCTAGGGCGTGTCCGCGCACCCGGTCGACGATCCTGCACACTTGTTCGGGCGTGACGGTCTCGTTGACCAACTGTTGCAGATCGTCGAGCAAGTGCAGGTAAGCCGGCAGTTCGTGCATGTAATGCCAGGCATGCAACCGTGCCAGTGCTCGCTGCATGACCGGTTTCTGTGCGGCATCGAAATCCAGATAGCCGTCCAGCCACCAATAGGTTAGCGCCGGCGCCCGGTTGTAGCTCATCTTGAGCAGGCTGCAAGCGCCAGCGGTAGCCAGCGCAAGGCAGAGTAAGAGTGCTGCCAGACGGCGATGCAGCGGCATGCGGGCTTATGCCCCGGCCTGCTTGTAGAGTGACAGCGCCGATTGCCGCTGGCTGGCGTGATCGACGATCGGCGCAGGATAGTCGCTGCCGATCTGCAGGCGCAAGGCCTGCTGTCGCAAGGGCGGGATGAGCCAGGGCGCATGGATCTCCTTGTCGTCACATGCGGCCAGTTCGGGGACATATTTACGGATGAATTTGCCTTGCGGGTCGAATCTCTCCGATTGCGTGACTGGATTGAAGATGCGGAACCAGGGCTGCGCGTCACAGCCGGTAGAGGCCGCCCATTGCCAGCCGCCGTTGTTGGCGCTGAGATCGAAGTCGATGAGCTTGTCGGCGAAATACGCTTCCCCCCGGCGCCAGTCGATGAGCAAGTCCTTCACCAGGAAACTGGCGGCGACCATGCGCAGGCGGTTGTGCATCCAGCCGGTCTGGTTGATCTGGCGCATGGCGGCATCCACCAGGGGATAGCCGGTGCGCCCATCGCACCATGCGGCGAACAGCCTGTCGTCATTGGGGAAGGGCAGTCGCTCGAATTCCGGCTTGAAACTATGCCCGGCGGCGACGCGCGGATGATGGTGCAGGATATTGAAATAGAAATCGCGCCAGATAAGCTCGTTGAGCCAGCCTTCTGCGCCCTTGCCGCCGAGTTGCCAGGCCGTGCGCGCCAGGTGACGGATAGAGACGGTGCCGAAGCGCAGGTGCACGGAAAGGTAGGAGGGGCCTTTGATTGCCGGGAAGTCGCGCGCGTCCTTGTAACGGTCGATACGATCAAGGAAATCCGCGAACAGGCGCTGTCCGCCAGCCATGCCGGTCGGTAACTGCATATCCGCGAGATTGGTGCGCCTGAATCCCATGGCTTCCAGTGTCGGCAGCCCGGCATCGAGCGCCGGTTTGGCGAGATGGCCAAGGTAACGATCGACCGGGTAAGCCCGGACATGGAAATCATCGAGTTTTTTCAGCCAGGCGTTCTTGTACGGTGTGAAGACACCGAACGGCCTGCCTGCCTGCGTGAGGACTTCATCCTTCTCGAAGATGACCTGATCCTTGTATTGCAGAAAATCGATACCCTGCTTTTCCAAGGCCTCGGCCACGCGGCGGTCGCGTTCAATGGCGGACGGTTCGTAGTCCTGGTTGCTGAACACCGCAGCGACGCCCAACTCGCTTGCCAATGCGGGTATCGCGCTACTGGCCGGCGCATGCCGCACAAGTAGGTCGCCGCCGGACGCTTGCAAGGCTGCCTTGAGTTCGCGCACGCTCTCCCAGAGGAACTCGACGCGACGGTCCGCCTTGTCCGTTAGCTGGTCCAGGATCTCGGTGTCGAAGATAAAGGCGCAATAGACCTTCGGGGAGGATTTGAGCGCATGATAGAGCGCGGCATGATCGAAGTCGCGCAAGTCGCGGCGGAACCATACCAGCGAAGTCGGGTAAGTCATCGTGATCGTTTGTGCTGTCTGAATGAGTGAGTGACCGGGGATGCGGCCTAAAGTTGCCCCACGCTGACTGTCGGGACGTTCTCGGATCACGATCTCGTCCAGCCAATCTCACCCGATGGCGCGATCATTCGATGGTGTCCGGACGCAAGCAGGCGCCGTCAGCTGGCGTATGCGGCGAGGCACATGCGGTAAGGCTGGCGTGCTTATTCGCGGTGGTAAGGATGGTTCTGGATCACCGTCCAGGCCCGATAGAGCTGCTCGGCCAGGACCACGCGCACCATGCCATGCGGCAAAGTCAGCCGTGACAGGCTCCACAACCAGTCGGCGCGGGTCTTGATCTGGGTATGCAGACCGTCGGCGCCGCCGATGACGAGACAGACGTCGCGCCCGCCCGCCAACCAGGTTGTCATGCGATCGGCGAGTTGCAGCGTGCTCACTTCCTGGCCGCGCTCGTCGAGGGCGACCAGATAATCCTTGCCTGCGATCTCAAGGATGCGCTTGGCCTCCGCCTCCTGTACCACTTCCGCGTTCTTGCCGGCGGCGCGCTTGTCGGGTTTGATCTCGATGATCTCGACCGTGGCCTCGCGCGGCATGCGTTTCAGGTATTCCGCGCAAGCGGATTCGACCCAGTCAGGCATTTTGTGGCCGACTGAGACGATGCGTAACTTCAAGGGAGCTTCCTAGGCTGCCGGGGCGGCAGGTTTGGCAGGTTGGCGACGACTCTCGGTCTCGCCCCAGAGTTGTTCCAGATTGTAGTAGGCGCGGGCGGTCGGGATCATGACATGGACGACGATGTCGTCGAGGTCGACCAATACCCATTCGCCGTCCTTCTCGCCTTCGGTGCCGCGCATCACGACGCCCTTTTCGCGCATCTTCTCGCGCACGTTGTCGGCGATGGCCTTGGCCTGACGGGTTGAATTGGCGCTGGCGACGATCATGTAACTGGTCATGGAGGTCAGCTTGCGCACGTCCATGACGGTGATGTCAAAAGCCTTGATGTCTTCCAGCGCGTCGATGACGGCCAGTTTGGTTTGTTCCAGGTCTAGCAAAAGAGGGTCTGCTTTCAGGCGGCTTGCACGGGGATGGCGTGTCGCTGGTCCTTGATGCGGTTCTCTGCATCGACATAGACCAGCTGTGGTTTGAATTTTTCCAGCTCGATCTCGTTATAGCTGGCATAGCTGGCGATGATCAGCAGATCGCCGGGGCTGGCCTTGCGAGCTGCGGCACCGTTGACCGAGATGGTGCCCGAGCCGCGTTGGGCACGGATGGCGTACGTGGTGAAGCGTTCGCCGTTGTTGATGTTGTAGATATCGATCTGCTGATACTCGCGGATATCGGCGGCGTCCAGCAGGGCCTCGTCGATGGCGCAGGAGCCCTCATAGTCCAGCTCCGAATGCGTCACGCGCACGCGGTGCAGCTTGGATTTGAGCATGGTTCTTTGCATGGCGACTCCTGTGGCGATCGGAATTGAGCGGGTGGCGTTAAAAAATTTTCAAAAGTACTTGACTTGGCGTCACGGTATCTGAGACATTTAGCACTGTCAATATATCTTATATCTTATATAAGACCTAAGAGATAACAGTTGAATGAGTGATGATGATGGCGCTCGGCATGTTTGAGTTACATAATATATAAGACTTAACTGGACGAAGCTGGATATACCATGAACAAACAATATTCACCGCCGGCATTCCGGCCTTTGTACGAGCAGATCAAGGTGCTGTTGACCCAGAGCCTGATCGCAGGCGAATGGCATCCGGGAGACGCCATCCCCAGCGAGCATGAGCTGGCGGCCCGCTTCAAGGTGAGCCAGGGCACGGTACGCAAGGCCATCGACGAGCTGGCCGCCGAGAATATCCTCATCCGCCGCCAGGGCAAGGGTACGTTCGTCGCCACGCACAACGAGGAAGGCATCAAGCTGCGCTTCCTGCGGCTCACCTCCGTGGACGGCAAGAAAGAGCTGCTCGAGAACCAGATGGTGGAATTCGGCAAGGGCAAGGCGCAAGGCGAGATCGCCAAGATGCTGCGCCTCAAGGGCGGCACCTCGGTGACCGAGGTCAAGCGCTTGCTGACGTTCTCGGGGCGTCCGGTGATCCTCGATCACATCATCATCCCGACCAACACCTTCAAGGGCATCACCGCGACCAAGATCCAGGAGAAGAACGGCTCCATGTACAGCATGTACGAGACCGAATTCAAGATCCGCATGGTGCGCGCAGAAGAGCGGTTGAAGGCGATCGCCGCCGATGCCGGCACAGCGAAGCTGCTGGGCGTCAAGCAAGGTACGCCGCTACTGCGTATCGAACGCGTCTCCTATACCTATGGTGACGTGCCGATGGAATGGCGGCTGGGGTTGTGTATCACCGACGATCATCACTACATGAACGAACTGGAATGATCTTGCATCCTTGGGCCGAATACTTTGTCAGACAGGCTTGCCGTACATATATGTACTGTCTGCGCCCGTCTTTCGCGTCTTCGGCCCAAGCCTCCAAGATCCGCCACTGAAGCGTATTGGAAAAAGCCATGATGGACCTCAAGCAACGCGCACTCGCCTACCACGAGTTTCCCAAGCCCGGGAAACTCTCGGTCGAGTCGAGCAAACCCTGCACCACACAGGAAGATCTATCCCTGGCCTATACGCCGGGTGTGGCGGAGCCAGTGCGCGAGATCCATCGCGATCCCGCCAATGCCTACCGCTATACCAACAAGGGTAACCTGATCGCGGTGATCACCGACGGCACAGCCGTGCTGGGCCTGGGCGATGTCGGCGCGCTCGCCGGCAAGCCGGTGATGGAAGGCAAGGGCGTGCTGTTCAAGCGCTTCGCCGGGATCGACGTGTTCGATATCGAGGTCAAGGCGCCATCGGTCGAGGCCTTCATCGAGACCGTGGTCAATATCGCGCCGACCTTCGGCGGCATCAATCTGGAAGACATCGCCGCACCGCATTGCTTCCGCATCGAGAAAGAGTTGCGCGAGCGCCTGGATATCCCCGTGTTCCACGACGACCAGCACGGCACGGCCGTGATCGTCGCCGCTGGCCTCATCAATGCATTGGAATTACAGGGCAAGGCCATCGACCTGGTGAAGATCGTGTTCCTTGGGGCCGGCGCCGCCGGCTGCGCCTGTGCACGGCTACTGAAGGTGATGGGTGCGACCGATATCACCATGGTGGATCGCACCGGTGTATTGCACAGCGACCGTGACGACCTGCATGACATGAACTGCGACCTGGCACGAAAGACCCAGGCCAGAACGCTGGAAGAAGTGATGCCGGATGCGGATGTATTCATCGGCGTCTCGGCCGCCAACGCCATGCCTGCCGAATTGTTGAAACAAATGGCGCCCCGGCCCATCGTCTTCGCGCTGGCGAATCCGGATCCGGAGATCCTGCCGAGTGCCGCCCATGCCGTGCGCGACGATCTCATCATGGCCACCGGCCGTTCCGATTTCCCGAACCAGGTCAATAACGTGCTGGGTTTCCCGTTCCTGTTCCGCGGTGCGCTGGATGCGCGCGCGAAACAGATCACCATCGACATGCAAGTGGCCGCCGCACGTGCCCTCGCAGAGCTGGCCCGCTTGCCGGTGCCGCAAGCGGTGCTCGACGCCTACCATCTGGATGCGCTGAGCTTTGGCCCTGAATACATCATCCCCAAGCCTTTTGATCCACGCCTGCTCGAGCATGTCGCGGGTGCCGTGGCGAGGGCAGTGCGTCCGGACGAGCGCAGGTGAAGCATGCATCACGATAGTCGACATCGCCCCAAGAACCTCAAGCTGGCGAGCATCCGCCTGCCGATCCCCGCGCTGGTATCCATCCTGCACCGGGCGACGGGCGCGCTGATCTTCCTGCTGTTGCCCGCTTTTCTGTGGACGTTCCAGCGATCCCTGTCGTCGCCCGAGGGTTATCAGGAGGTCATGGCGCTGGCACAGCATCCGCTGGTCAAACTGGCGCTGTTGGGCGTGC
>CAMLMA010000019.1 GCA_946481065.1 uncultured Nitrosomonadales bacterium | reverse complement strand
TGCATGGGTTTCCCTCTGAAAAAAGACCGTAATAAACCCTTAAATGCGGATGGGCTTTTCGATTTCAAGTGCACGGCGCGATTTTTCTCTCAGGTGCTCAGCAAGTCATTGACGGTGGCGATGACGAGGTCGGTATCTGGCGCGGCGTCTTGCCCGCCGAGGTTGATGGCCTGGCCGCCGGCACCGGGGTGGATGCCGGTGAGCCTGGGGTCGGTGTCGGTATAGAGTGCGATCGTGGGCAGGCCCAGCGCCACAGCGAGGTGCACCAGCCCGGTATCGACGCCGATCGCGGCGCGCGCCCCAGCCAGCACCGCGGCCAGTTCGTGTAACGACATGCGCGGCAGCACGGAGGCATGCGGCACCGCTTCAGCGATCTGTTGCGCACGCTGGCGTTCGGTCTCGTTGCCCCAGGGCAGCAGCAATGACAGTTCCAGTGAGGCCAGGTGCCGTCCAAGGCGTATCCAGCGATCCACAGGCCATAATTTGCTGTCGCGGCTGGTGGCGTGCAGGCCGACGACATAGGACATGCCGTCGCTGGCGGACGGTCGGGAGGCGACGGTGCGCAAGCCATAGTCCGGCAACGCTTCCGGCATCGCATATCCGAGCGCGGCGGCTGCCAGCGCCCGGTTGCGGATGACGGCATGCTTGTCCTTGGCGATCGCATGGCGTCGCTGGTAGAAGCAGGCGGCGAGGGGTTCGCGTGCAGAGCGGCGATCCTGGCCGTGACGGGTCCCCGTGGCCAAACAGCACAGCAGCGCGCTCTTCAACAGCCCTTGCGTATCCAGCACAAGATCATAATCATGGCGCTTGATTTGTGCGCGCATCGCCCCGATCTCCTGCCATGTACTGCCATGAAACAGCTGCTTGCGCCAGCGGCGGATCGCTACCGGGATGACGCGGTCGATCGCCGGATGTAAGGCCGGGATGTCGGCGAAGGCTTCCTCCACCAGCCAATCGATGACCATGTCCGGATGCTGCGCGCGGATATCCTCGACGATCGGCAGGTTATGTACCACATCGCCCAGCGAAGACGTTTTGACGATCAGCAGGCGCGGCATCGGTAGTCTCTTGTCATGCTGGGGATGCTGCTGGCGAGGGACCTGTTCAGGCGTACGTGGGACATCTTGTTTTTGTCGGTGATGGGGTTCATGCGGGACTTAATCAGGGGCTTGGGCCTATTTTCGCATACAATTAAATCTTTCATAGCCAGCGTTCCGAATTGCGATTCGCATTCCTCATCTTCAAGTATTTCCCCTACGGCGGAGTCCAGCGCGACATGCTGCGCATCGCCAATGCCTTGGCGCTGGCGGGTCATAATGTGGATATCTTCACCATGTCCTGGGAAGGCGAGGCGCCGCAGAACGGTATCCGTCTGCGCCTGATCGATGCCCGCGGCATGATCAACCACAAGCGCTATGACAATTTCATCCGCCAGGCGCGGGAAGAGATCGCCAAGGTCAATTACAGTCTCGTCGTAGGCTTCAATCGCATGCCTGGCCTCGATGTGTATTTCGCCGCAGATCCCTGCTTCGCGGAGCGCGCGCAGAACCAGCGTGGTTTCTTCTATCGACTTTCCGGACGATATCGCTGGTTCTCCAAGTGTGAACGTGCGGTCTTCGCGCCCGAAGCCAATTGCCAGGTGCTGCTGCTCTCTGAGAGAGAGAAGGCGGATTTCCAGCGCTGGTATCGCACGCCAGAACATCGTTTCCATCTCTTGCCGCCTTATCTCTCGCAGGCGCGCATGGCCCTGCATGACAAACAGGCGATGCGCACCAGGTTGCGTGAGGCGTTCGGTTTCGATGAAGAAGATCGGGTGTTGTTGCTGGTGGGTTCCGGGTTCCGCACCAAGGGGCTGGATCGTGCCATCGAAGCCCTGTCGGCCTTGCCGGGCAAACAGCGGGTGAAGACCCGCCTGTTGGCAGTCGGCCAGGATAACCCCAAGGCATTCCTGCGCATGGCGGCCGATAAGCGGCTTAGCAAGCGTGTGCAGATATTGCCGGGTCGCAACGATATCCCGCAACTGATGCAGGGCGCCGACCTGCTGATCCATCCCGCGCGCAACGAACTCGCCGGCCATGTGCTACTGGAAGCGATGGCCAGCGGCTTGCCTGTGCTGGTCACCGATGTTTGCGGCTATGCGTTCCATATCGCCCGCGCGCAGGCGGGCGTCGTGCTGGCGTCACCCTTCGAGCAACAGGCGCTGAACCATGCGTTGGTCAGCATGCTGGACTCCGAGCATCTCCCGACCTGGGCGGCACAAGGTATCGCATATGCCCGTGCGATCATGGCTAACAATCAGGGCGAGGCCGAGGCCAATATCCTGACGGACATCGTGCGCAACAAATGGGGAGGTGCCGATGGGCCTGGCCTGTAAGTCGCTGGTGCTACCCGCGGAGATGCGTGCGACCTTCGGTGACGCTGCTGCGTTCGAGCGCATCATGGCACTGGAAGGCGACGTGTTCCGCGACGTGCGCGGCCGCCGTACGCTGCGATTCGACCTGCAGGGCCGGTCCTATTTCGCCAAATTGCACTACGGCGTGGGCTGGGGCGAGATCCTCAAGAACCTGCTGACGTTGCGCCTGCCCATCGTCAGCGCCGCCACCGAGTGGCGCGCCATCCATCGTCTCAACGAGATCGGTATCCGGACAACCCCTGCCGTGGCTTATGGTTGCGAAGGCGTGAGCCCGGCCACGTTGCGTTCTTTCATCATCACCGAAGATCTGGGTGATATCGTCTCGCTCGAAACGCTATGCGCAGATTGGGCGCGGCATCCCCCAGAGGCAAGCTTCAAGCGAAGACTTATCGTCGCCGTCGCCGAACTTGCCCGCAAGCTGCACGATAACGGCCTCAATCATCGTGATTTCTATCTGTGTCATCTGTGCCTGGATCAGCCGCTGCTACGGCAGGGACAGATCAGGCTGTATCTGATCGACCTGCATCGCGTTGGCATCCGTGCGCGCATCCGTCCTGCCGACCGCATGAAAGATATCGCGGCCCTCTATTTCTCGGCCATGGATTGCGGCCTGGGCTCGCGCGATATCCTGCGGTTCATCCGGCATTACCGCCCGCAGGGTCTGCGCAAGTCGTGGTTGGGCGAACGCCCGTTCTGGCGAGCGGTCGGTGTCAGGGCGCAGGCTTTGTATGATAAGTTCCAGCGGCACAGGCAACGTGCGAAAATACAGCCCGGTTAAATGAACGAACCCCAGGAAGACGCGTTACATGCATAACCCGAATACCTCAGCGACAGATGACGCTTTGGGCGATTTCAGCATCGTATTGGTGAATTACAAGACACTGGAGCTCACCAGGAGTGCGCTCGAGTTTCTCCGGCAGGTGGTGGACGTGACCCAGGTCCCGGTCTGGGTGGTCGATAACTATTCGGAAGACGAAAGTACGGAATATCTGCGCTCGCTCGACTGGATCCGTCTCATCGAGCGCAAGATCGATACGCCGGAAACCGGGGCGCTGGCGCATGGCCGTGCCCTGGACATGGTGCTGGAGCGCGTGGATACCTCCTATCTGCTGCTCATGCACACCGACACCTTCATCTATGACGCGACCATTCTGCGCATGATGCTCGATGCGATCCGGCGCGACCCGACGGTATTCGCCGTCGGCTGCATCGACCAGATCGACCGTGGGCTGTTGCGCACCGCCTGGCGTCACGCCAGTCGCTTCATGAAGCATTATTCTCGCAAGACCATGCTGGCCCTCGGGCTGCCATCGCGGCAACCCAAGCCTTATTACGAGATCTACCTCAAGAGTTTCTGTGCCTTGTGGAACGTCTCGCTGATTCGCGACCATGCGATGCATTTTTCGATGGCGGACCGCACGCCGGGTTACGAGATGCAGGACCGCCTGACCGCGCTCGGCTACAGGATCGTCTATATCGCGCCGCGCAAGATGTTCCGTTATCTCGATCACGTCCAGTCAGGCACGGTGGCAGCAGCCGGCACTTACGGCCAGGGGCATCGCCGGACGCGAGCCTACCAGGCGATGCTGAAGAAGATCGGTCAGCGTTGAGCTTCGGCATGAAAGCGAAGCAGTTCTACGGCAGCGAATCTGCCCGGCAGAGCCTGCAGGAGAGCGGACTCGTCGATTTCGAAAGCCTCTGGACGCTGGATGCCGGCTGGTTCGAGGCACCCAACCAGCGTCGCGGCGGCTGGAGCGGCGTCAGTCGCTATCGCTTGAAGGACGGCCACTATGTCTTCATCAAACGCCAGCAGAACCATTCCTTCCGCTCGTGGCGACATCTCTTCCGCGCCATACCGACCTTCACGCGTGAGCTGAGCCGCATCCTTGGGTTCGCCTCCGCGCACATCCCCGCGCTCGAGCTCGTGTACTTTGGCCAGCGCGAGCATGGCAAGGATATGCAGTCGATCCTGGTGACCTGGGAGCTGGCCGGGTTCAAGTCGCTCGACGATCCGGCCTTCGTTCCCTTGCGCCGGCTGGATCGCGCCTCCCGCCATGCGTTGATCGCCGAGACCGCAGCCGTCGTGAGGCAGATGCACGCCTATCGCTACCAGCATAACTGCCTGTATCCAAAGCATATCTTCGCCCGCCTGAATGCCGGCCCCAGCGCGGAAGTGCGGCTGATCGACCTGGAAAAAGTGAAATGGCGGCCAGCCCGGCGTTTTGCCATGCTGCGCGATCTCGGCACTCTTTATCGTCATGTCGAAGGCTGGACCGCGACCGATCAGTTACGGTTCTTCCTCGCCTACCGGCAAGAGTCGGGGTTGACCGCCACATCCAAGCGGATCCTGCGCAAGATCCTGCGCGGAACCCGCAAAAAACTGGCGAGACGCGCCTGAATGCCAGTAACGGAGATGCGATGTCGATAGCCCGCGATCTGCCTACTCAGTTGCCGGCGGTGATCGGCGTGGCGGGCGCGGCCCCCTTGCTGCCCCATGCATTGGTGCGCTACCTGCCAGGACGCCGCGCTGTGCTGAGGGGGGAGTGGAATGGTCGCGCCGTCTACGCCAAATGGTTCTTCGGCAAACATGCGTCGCGTCACGCCCTGCGTGACCAACGCGGCGTCGAGTGGTTGACCCAGGCACAACTGGCGACGCCAGCGCTGCTGCACTCGGGTACGATCGCAGACAGCGCCGACCGTATCCTGATCTTCGCCGAAATGCCCGGCCAAAGCGTGGAAACGCTGTGGCCCGACCTGGCGCCCGATCAGCGTTTCGGCATCGCCCGGCAACTGGTGACCGAAGTCGCGCGCCATCACCGTGCCGGGCTCATGCAAACCGATCTCTATCTGAAGAACTTCCTCCTGCATGAGGATCACCTCGTGACGCTGGATGGTGATGGCGTGCGCAGGTTGCCTGTCTTGAGGGCGGCGCACGCCGCCTGGCAGAACCTCGCCTTGCTGCTGTCAAAGTTCGAGGTGGATGACCAGGCGCAATGGCTTCCTCCGTTGTTGGAAGCCTATTGCGCAGCACGTGACTGTAAGCCGATGGCGCTCGACAAGCTGAAAAACCGGGTCGAGCGCGAGCGTCACCGTGTCATTGACCACTATGCCGAACACAAGGTCTTCCGCGCATGTTCAGATGTCAGCGTGAGCCGCGAATGGGGTAGTTTCAGCGCGCAAATGCGCGACGCTTTCGCCCAGCCGCTGACGATCGCGCAGATGGAGGATGCGCTTCGAGCGGGGCATCCCCTGAAGCGTGGCAATACCTGCACCGTCACCCGGGCGATGATCGGCGATCGAAAAGTGGTCGTTAAAAGGTACAATATCAAGCACTGGTTACATGGGTTGGGCCGTCTTTTTCGTCGGTCGCGCGCCTCGGTATCCTGGGCCAACGCGCATCGGCTGCGTATGCATGGCATCGCAACCGCCATGCCTTTGGCCTTGGTCGAGCGCCGTTTCGGTCCCTGCCGTCTGCAGGCATATTTCGTTGCCGATTACATCGAGGCGCCGGATATGGCGAGCTGGATGGCCGATCGGGCAATCGATCCGCAAGACAAGGAAACGGCCGCCATGGGCCTTGCGCGACTGATGCACAGGTTGCGTTTGTTGCAGATCGCGCATGGCGACATGAAGGCGACCAACCTCCATGTGCATGGGGTCCGGCCGATCCTGATCGATCTCGACAGCATGCGCCATGTGCGCTGCCGTCGCAGCTTCGAGCGCCGGCATGTACGGGACTTGCAGCGCTTGCTGCGCAACTGGGCCGATCGACCGCACATCCAGCGCATGGTGGCCCGGGCATTACAACAGACTTACGGCGACGATCCGTTATTGCAGCGTGCGGGTGTGGTCGTGGGCATGAATTCAGAGAACAGGTGAATAGCTAGCATGATTATTTTGGGATTATCCGGTGCGGTCGGCCACGACGCCTCCGCTGCCATCATCGTCGACGGCAAGATCATCGCTGCGGCAGAAGAGGAACGGTTCCTCCGCGATAAGCATGCCAAGAACAGATTCCCCTACGAGGCCGCGAAATATTGCATGAAAGAGGCCGGCGTACGGCCTGATCAGGTGGATGTGGTCGCTTTCCCATATGCCGAGATCCCCTTGAGCACCAACGCGCGCTGGCATTATGCCAAGCGCCACTGGTATGCGCCTGACCGCGCGCTGGACGCCATCTTCAACGGTAATCGCCGTTTCCGTCGCAATCGCGACAAGGCCATGCAGCTGATGGCTGACTTGGGCCTGAGCAAGGCTCGCTACGTGCCTGTGGAACACCATCTGGCCCATGCCAGCAGCGCTTATCACCTGAGCGGTTTCCAGGAGAAGACCGCCATCGTCGGTATCGACGGCAAGGGCGAGTACGCGACGACGTTCTTCGGCTACGGCGAGCACGGCAAGATCCACAAGATCAAGGAATTCTACGACCCGGATTCACTGGGCGGCATGTATGGCGCCATCACCGAGTACCTGGGCTTCGAGATGCTGGACGGGGAATTCAAGGTCATGGGCATGGCCCCTTACGGCGACCCGAAAAAATACGACCTCTCTCGCCTGGTCAGTTTCAAGGATGGCGACCTGCGGGTGAACACGCACCTCGTCAATGTCGTCGGCCTGCGCCGCTACAAGGAGAACGGCAAGGGTTATTACTTCACGCCGGAGCTGGTGGATTGGCTCGGCCCGAAGCGCCAGGGCGACGAGATCGACGATCCCTACATCCATTACGCGGCGGCGGTGCAGCAGCTGCTGGAAGACGTCGCGCTGGAGATGATCGACTACTACGTCGGCGATATCATCCGGGAGACCGGGCGCATCGCCATGGCCGGCGGTGTCGCACTCAACGTCAAGCTTAACCAGCGCATCATCGCCATGCCTGGCGTGAAAGAATTGTTCGTGCAGCCGGCTTCCGGCGATGCCGGTACCTCGCTCGGCGCCGCGAGCTTCGTCGCCGCCGAACTGGGCGAGCCCATCGAGCCGATGCAGCATGCCTATCTGGGTCCGGCGTTCACCACCGAGGAATGTCTGGCCGCCTGCGAGGCGCATCCGGCCAAGCCTGTATTCCAGCGCATCGACAATGCGCCGAAAAAGGGTGCCGAGCTGCTGGCGGCGGGTAATCCGCTGGCCTGGTTGCAAGGTCGCATGGAGTTCGGCCCGCGCGCGCTGGGCTGCCGTAGCATCCTCGGCGATCCAAGCCATCCGGGTGTGGCGGACCGCATCAATGCCCAGATCAAGTATCGCGAGCGTTGGCGGCCATTCTGCCCGAGCATGCTCGACCGCGTGGCCCCCGATATCCTGCAAACCACGCATCCGGCGCCCTACATGACCTTCACTTTCGATGTGGCGGAACACTGGAAATCACGTATCCCTGAAGTGGTGCACGAGGACGGTACCGCCCGGGCGCAGGTAGTGACGAAAGCCACCAATCCGAGGTACTATGCGTTGATAGAAGAGCTGGAACGTTTGCGTAACGTTCCCGTGGTGTTGAACA
Organism: uncultured Nitrosomonadales bacterium; assembly: GCA_946481065.1. The sequence goes on along the minus strand of CAMLMA010000019.1, from coordinate 9,961 downwards.
CATCACTCAATCGTCGTGGCGAACCCATGATATGCAGCCCCACCGATGCACTCAACATGTTCTACGGTTGCGATCTGCAGTACCTCATAATGGAAGACGTACTGGTCACCAAAAGCTGACCGCATTCCCTGATTTGAATCAATGTTATCAACCATTTAAGGTGGTTGAATCAGGGCTTTTGGTTTGACGGTATCCGGGGCATTCCGGATAATCGATTTCTAATTCACATATAGTTGGTCGCATCATGAGACAGATTCTGAACGAAGTCACGGAGCGCATCCGTGAAAGAAGTACCCCTACGCGCAAGGCCTATCTGCAGCGCATTGAGCAGATCATCAAGCGGCCTCGCGGCTCTGACCGCATGGGCTGCGCCAACGTGGCGCATGCCTTTGCCGCCTTGCCCGAGAACGACAAGTTCCGTGTCGTCGCGGAGAAGGCGCCGCATATCGGCGTGATCACGGCCTACAACGATATGCTGTCGGCGCACCAGCCCTACGAGACCTATCCCGGTATCATCCGCGACGAAGCGCGCAAGCATGGCGCGACCGTGCAAGTCGCGGGTGGCGTGCCTGCGATGTGTGACGGCATCACCCAGGGTGAACCTGGCATGGAGCTTTCGCTGTTCTCGCGCGACACCATCGCCATGGCGACCGCGGTCGGCCTCTCGCACGATGTGTTCGACGCGGCCCTGCTGCTCGGCGTTTGCGACAAGATCGTGCCCGGCCTCTTGATCGGCGCGCTGCATTTCGGTCATTTGCCTTGTGTATTCGTCCCGGCAGGCCCGATGAGCACCGGTATCGACAACACCACCAAATCCAAGGTCCGCGAGAAATTCGCCCAGGGCCTGTGCGATCGTGACGAACTGCTGGCTTCAGAATCCGCGGCCTACCACGGCGCCGGCACCTGTACTTTCTACGGCACCGCCAATAGTAACCAGATGCTGCTCGAAGCCATGGGCCTGCACGTGCCTGGTTCGGCGTTCGTGCATCCTCATGAAGGTTTGCGTGAAGCGCTGACGCGTGAGGCCGTGCGCACGGTCCTGTCCAATATCCAGAGTCAGCGGTTCATGCCGATCGGCCGCATGGTCGACGAGCGCGTGATCGTCAACGCCATCGTCGCGCTGCTGGCGACCGGCGGCAGCACCAACCACTGTATCCACTGGGTGGCTGTGGCACGTGCCGCTGGCATTCTCATCGACTGGTCCGACTTCTCCAAGCTGTCGCAGGACACGCCATTGCTGGCACGTGTCTATCCGAACGGCAGCGCCGATGTCAACGAATTCCAGACTGCGGGCGGCCCGGGCTTCATCATCCGCGAGTTGATGGAGGGTGGTTACATGCATGAGGACGTGCCTTCCGTCGTCTACGGCGGTTTGCGTGATTTTTGCAAGAAGCCAGAAATGAAGGGCGAGGACCTGATCTGGGTGGACCTGCCGGAAGAGAGTCCGGACGAGAGCATCGTGCGCACCCCGCGCAAACCATTCAGTTCCTCCGGTGGCTTGCGCCTGTTGACAGGCAACCTTGGCCGCTCGGTCATCAAGTCGTCTTCGGTACCTGAGGATCGCCTCATCATCGAAGCACCTGCCATCGTGTTCAATGGACAGGAAGAGTTGCTGGCTGCGTTCGAGAAGGGCGAACTGGAAAAGGATTTCGTCGCCGTCGTGCGTTTCCAGGGCCCGCGTGCCAACGGCATGCCGGAGCTTCACAAACTGACGCCGCCGCTTGCCGTACTGCAAGGCAAGGGCTTCAAGGTGGCGCTGGTGACCGATGGCCGCATGAGCGGCGCTTCCGGCAAGATCCCGGCTGCGATCCACGTCAGCCCCGAGGCTTCTGCCGGCGGGGCCATCGCCAAGATCCGCAATGGTGACCTCATCCGGTTGAACGCCATTGTCGGTACCCTGAACGCGCTGGTCGATGAAGATGAATGGCAAGCCAGGATCCCTGAGCAGATGACAGAAGCGCAACGCAACAACAACGGCCACGGTATCGGTCGTGAGTTGTTCGGCGGCATGCGACGAAATGTGCATTCGGCCGAAGAAGGCGCAGTCACCTGGTTGTAGCCGATTGAAAACCGAGTCCAGGCGGCGTTGCTCTCGCTCGCCGTACCTGGATGTACTGTCTTCGCTCCAGCGCCTTGCCTGGCCTCGTTTTTGAAACGGCTAGCCCGGCTGGAAATTAGAATTATTCATTTAGAGAGATAAGTATGAACACGTTAGATCTTGCCAAGCAGGGCCCTGTGATCCCTGTCATCGTCATCAATAAGGTGGAGGACGCCGTGCCGATGGCGGAGGCTTTGCTCGAAGGCGGTATCAAGGTGCTGGAAGTGACCCTGCGTTCCTCATGTGCCTTGCAGGCCATGGAAGCCATCGCCAAGTCCGTGCCGGATGCGATCCTGGGTTCCGGTACCATCCGCAGCGTGGCCGATGCGCAAGCTTCCAAGGATGCCGGTTGCCAATTCGGCGTCAGCCCCGGCTATACCTCCGAATTGGGTAAAGCGGCGCGCGCCATGGGCCTGCCATTGTTGCCGGGCGTGTCCACCGGTAGCGAGATCATGCAAGCCAATGCCGATGATTACTATTTCCTCAAGCTGTTCCCGGCGGTCGCTGTGGGCGGCATCAACCTGCTCAAGGGATTTGCCGGACCGTTCGGCGACGTCAAGTTCTGCCCTACCGGCGGTGTTACCGTCGAATCCGCGCCACAGTTCCTGGCATTGCCGAATGTCGTGGTCTGCGGCGGCACCTGGCTGACCCCGGCCGACGCCGTGGCGGCAAAGGATTGGGCCAGGATCACCAAGCTGGCGAAGGAAGCCAGCGCGATCAAGCCTGCGGCTTAATAGAACGGAACGTATAACGGCAGGTGCCTATGCATCTGCCGTTGTCATTTCAAGCCATGGATATCACACGTTATCAGACCATCGTCTTCGATTGCGACGGGGTCATCCTCGACTCCAACCCGCTCAAGATCCAAGCCTATCGCGATACGGCCGTCCATCTCGGCTATAGCGAGGAACAGGCGCAGGCGCTGGTCAAATATCACATCGAACTCGGTGGCATCTCCCGATATCACAAATTCGAGTATTTCCTGCGCGAGATCGTTGGCGGGCCTGTCGATGAGGACCGGCTGCAGGCGCTGATCGCGCAATTCTCCTATGAGGTGAAGCAGGCCCTGGTTCATTGCGAGATGGCTGATGGCCTTCAGGCTTTACGGGAGGCGACGCCCCAAGCCGGCTGGATGCTGGTGTCCGGTGGCGATCAGTCCGAAAAGCGCGAGGTGTTCTCGGCAAGAGGCATCGACGGGCTATTCGATGCGGGCATCTTTGGCAGCCCAGACTACAAGAACGATATCCTCGCGCGCGAGGCGGCTGGTGGCCAGCTGAAAAAACCCGGACTATTCGTCGGCGATAGCCGTTACGATCACGAGGCGGCAAGCAAGGCAGGCCTCGATTTCGTCTTCCTTAGTGGGTGGACGGACTTCAAGGGCTGGCAAGAATACTGCGCAAGCCATAATATTCGCATACTCGAACGATTGAGCGACCTCATCCCTACGCCATGACATTGCCTCTTTGGTATTCCAGACGCAGCAGCGAGGCGCTCTCGTCAGCGGCGTTCGAGGCATTGTGCGCCGGGGCTGAGATCCTGGAGCAGGATGCCCGCGGCCTGAAGGTCTTGCGACTGGCGGACGGCAACATCCTCAAGCTGTTTCGGGTCAAGCATCTGATCAGCAGCGCGCGGCTATATTCCTACGCCAGGCAGTTTTGCCGCAATGCCGAGCGACTGCGGGTGCTCGACATTCCTACGGTCGACGTGCTTGCCTTGTACCACTTCAACGATACTTCCGATTCTGCCGTGCTGTATCGCCCGCTCCCCGGTCAGACGATACGCCAGCTGGCTTCTGCCAAAGCGCTGGACGCAGCGCTGCTGGAGCAGCTGGGTGCCTTCATCTCCCAACTCCATGATCGCGGGATCTACTTCCGTTCCTTGCACATGGGCAATATCGTCCATACTCCGGGTGGGCGATTTGGCCTCATCGATGTCGCAGACATGAGCATCTATCCCTGGCGCCTGCGTTGCGGCAGACGCTTGCGCAATCTGCGTCATATCAGCCGGCTGCAGGAAGACATGCGCCAACTTGAAACTGCGCAGTGGGATGCGATCTGGCGTGGTTATTTCGAGGGTAGCCAGGTCGGTCAGCGATGCCACGACCGGTTGGCCGGGCGGCTGCAGCACCTCTCCATCAGCTTAAGAACGGCCGAAGACTGAAATGACAGTGCTTGCACAGCCCGGTTGGCGCGCAACATGCCAAAAACTGCATCTGCCATTCTTGTGGCTGACCTTGCTCTTCATGACATTGAACTGCGCTGAAGTCTATCGCAGCCTGCTCTACCTCAATCTTTTCGGATTACTCGCTTATGGATTGCTCGCCCATGCGTCCATGCCTCGCCGACCGAGCCGGGAGGCGCTAATCTTACTGGCCATTCCGATCTCGCTGACAGTCCTGCACTGGCTGGCTGTCGGGCATGTCGAGATCATCAAGGAGATTCGCCAGCTGTGGCTGGGCGTGTTCCTTGCCATCAGCATATGGGCTTGCGGCAGCGCGCTCCGTCATGGACAGAGGCAGCCCTTGGAGAAAGCGTTCGTCATCCTGCTGGGCCTGTATGCGGTCGCACAGGTGGTCGCGTTGGCTGTGATGGGCCGGCCCTATGGCACCAACAAGAATCCCCATTATCTGGCGTTCTACAGTAGCCTGGCATTGATGCTAGCGGCTTACCTGTTTTGCCGCACACGAGGCTGGTGGCGCGCCGCATTGCTGCTCTTGAGCCCCGTGCTCGGATATCTCATCCTCATCAGCTCGTCTCGTCCGGCCTGGATCGCGCTGGTCTTGGCTATCCTGGTGTTCCTGGTGCTGGTGAACGTGCGTAGCAAACGATGGATATTAATGATGCTGGTGGTAGTGCCAGCTTTGTTGTTCGTTAGCGATATCGGTCACTTCGGTAGCCGTTTGACTGAGCTTGTGCAGGATATCGACCATGAAGAACGGGTCGTTATCTGGCATAACGCCTGGCAGATGCAGCAGGCCAGCCAGCCAGCCGAATGGCTGTGGGGGCACGGCCTCGATAGCTACCGGGAGGCATTTAAGCAATATTCCCAATACCATGGCATCGTCGATTTCAATTCGCCTCACAACTCCGCCTTCGAATTGCTGTATATCAGCGGTATCGCAGGGCTGCTTTGTTATCTCGTCTTCTACCTGCTGCTTTACTACCAGCTATGGAAGTTCGCGCGCCGCCCGGAGACGTCCGCTGCCGCCGGATTGATGATCGCTGTGGCGACTTTCAATGTGCTTTTTATCAGCATCACCATTCCAGTGTTCACCAGCTATAACCTCTATGTGCTGGCGATCGTGGTGGGCGGCCTGTTCTGGCTGCGGGCGATACGGGAACAAGGGCGATGACGGGCGCGCTTGCCGTCACCATCGTCATCCCCAATTACAATGGCGCGCACCTGCTGGAGCGTAATCTGCCTTCCGTCTTCGCCTGCATCCAGGCTGACGGATTGCCTGCCGAGGTCATCGTCGTTGATGACGGCTCCGGCGACCGCAGCCTTCAAGTGCTCAGGGAGCAGTTCCCGCAGGTAAGGCTCATCGTGCATCCGGAGAACCGCGGCTTCGCCGAAGCGATCTGGACAGGTGTCCAGGCTGCCGGGACACCGCTTCTATTCCTGCTCAATTCCGATGTCGAGCTCAAGCCGGGCTGCCTCGCGCGCTTGCTACCTTATTTCGATCTTCCGGATACCTTCGCCGTCAATCCGCTGATCCTGGAAGAGGATGGCACGGTCAATCGCCATTCCTACAATCGTCGGGATTTTCGCAAGGGCAATCTGAAGGCGATCCCATGGGAGATCGAACACGCGATCGCCCGACGACGCGAGCGACGACTGCCGGTGCTCTATACCTCCGGCGGTTCGATGATGGTGCGGCGTACCATGTTCGTCGCCCTGGGCGGCTTCCACCCGATCTTCAAGCCATTTTATGGTGAGGACTACGACCTCGGCCTGCGGGCCTGGCGGCACGGCTGGCGCTGCTATTTCGAACCTGGCGTCTCGGCCATCCACCAGTCACGGGGGTCGATCAAAGACCATGTGAAGCGTGATTACGTGAAACAGATCCGGCGCCGCAACAAGTACCTGCTGGAGTGGATCCATTTCCCGCTTGCACGCTTATGGCTCACCGTGATCCCGCTCAGCCTATGGCAGCTGCTAGGTGAATTGCTCTTGCTGGATAAAGTCAATCTCAAGGGTTTCGCTGGCGCACTATGCAGGTTGCCGGACGCCCTCGCTGCGCGTCATGAGTTAAATAAGCAGGCGCGCCTGGGATTCTCGGAGATATTGCGGCAAACCCGCATTTGAACCAGCTCCAACGGCTGCTTCGTCTTGCTAAACTACCCCAGAGAGAGCAATGCGGTCAGGCGGCTACTGGCGATGCCGCAGTTGCCCGCAGCATGGTCGTCATTGCGCACTTTGTACGGATAAACATTGGGGCTGTCAGATACGTCTGGTGAAACTTAGGTCGGCAAGCACTTGCTTGGGGAGGATATCCCTCAGGCATTTCAGGTGCCCGAGCGGGCACTCGCGTTCAAAACAGGGACTGCATTCAAGGCCGAGATAATGTACGACCGCGGCCGTGCTCATGGGGGGCGTATGCCCGGGGTCGGAGGAGCCGTAGATCGCGATGACCTTTCTGTCGAGCGCTGCGGCAACATGCATGAGCCCGGAGTCGTTAGTGACCACCGCCGTGGTCAGTGACATGAGGTCGATGGCTTCGCCAAGACTGGTCTTGCCGCCGAGGTCCAGACAGCGACCTTGAGTCAGCTGGTTGATGGTGCCCGTGACCGGCATGTCCTTGCCCGAGCCGAACAGCCAGACCTGCCAGCCTCTTTCCAGCGCCGCATTGGCGACTTCCGCATAATATTCCGCAGGCCAGCGCTTGGCTTCGCCATATTCGGCGCCGGGGCACAATCCCAGGACTGCAGTTTGCGGTACGGCCCAGCCGAGGCGATGCAGTGCCTGCTCGGCACTCTGGCGGTCAGCGGTCAGGCTGGGCAGGGGGATGTTGGCCGGTGGCGTTGCATCACTATCTAAGCCGAATCTGTCCAGCCCGAGGGCGACAAAGCGATCGATGGTACGTGGCAGCCGGGTCTTGTCCAGTGGGCGGATATCGTTCAGTAGTCCGTAACGTGCCTCGCCGAGGAATCCAGTGCGTCGCGGAATGCTGGCAGCGAACGGCAGGATCGCCGACTTGAATGAATTGGTGAGCAGGATCGCCTGGTCGTAGCGGTGCGATCTCAATTGCCTGCCGAAACGGATCCTGGCGCCGAAGCCTAACTCGCCATGCTTGAAAGGCAACGCGATCGCGCGATGCACCTCGGGCATGCGCTCCAGCAGCGGCAGTGTCCAGCCCGGCGCGGCGACATCGATCAAGGTCTCCGGCCGGCGTGCCTTGATGGTCTTGAACAGGCTTTGCGCCAGGACCATGTCGCCCACCCAGGAAGGGCCTATGACAAGTACGTTAGTGGGCAATTTTTTCCAGGATACCGCTGGTGCTGCGGCCGGGCACGATCGGGATCAAAGCGATCTTGCCGCCCCAGGATCTCACTTGCTGACCACCGACGACCTGATCTTCGGTGTAGTCACTACCCTTGACGATGACATCCGGTCGTACCGCCTCAATCAGCTGCAAGGGGGTGTCTTCGTCGAAAAGGATGACGGCATCGACTGCTTCCAGCGCGGCCAGCACGCGCGCACGGTCGGCTTCGTGGATGACAGGCCGGGTCGGCCCCTTGAGAGCGCTGACCGAACGATCCGTATTGAGGCCCAGGATCAGGCGATCGCCGGTCTTGCGCGCCGCCTCCAGGTAGGTCACATGACCCGCGTGCAGCAGATCGAAGCAGCCGTTGGTGAAGACGATGCGTTGTCCAGCCGCTTTCCACGCGGCGACACGCGTCAGCAGGCCTGACAGGTCGCAGATCTTGTCGGCCTGGACCGCCGAGCTTTGCGAGATGAGCTCATGCAGCAGCTCCTCACGCGAGATGGGTACGGTGCCGACCTTGCCGACCACAATGCCGGCGGCGATATTGGCCAGCTGCAGCGCCTCGATGTGGTTGAGGCCATGGATCATGCCGGCCGCTAGTGTACTGATGACGGTGTCGCCAGCACCGGAGACATCGAACACCTGTTTCGCCGTGGCCGGGATATGCAGGATGTTATTACCGTCAATCAGCGAAATACCTTCTTCACCGCGGGTCACGGCAAGGAATTCGAGGCCGAGCGCGTCGCGCAGTTTCTTGGCGCCAGAGAGCAGCGCCGTATGGTCATCCATGCTGGCGCCACAGGCTTCTGCCGTCTCGCGCTTGTTCGGCGTCAATGCGGTAGCGCCCTCATATTTGCCATAATCGCGGCCCTTGGGGTCGACCAATACCGGGATACCCAGCTGGCTGGCCTGCCCGATGACATCCCGGCAGATCGTGCTGCCGAGCACGCCCTTGGCGTAATCGGACAGGATGACCATGGCAGGTCGATCTTGCAGTTGGCTGCTGAGCAATGCCTGCAGCGCCCGGGTCTCGTCTTCTGAAAAGGCCGCGGCGCTCTCCTGGTCGAGACGCAGCATCTGCTGGTGTCCGCCGAGGATGCGTGTCTTGGTCACGGTGGGGCGATGACTGGATACGAAGACGGCATCGGAGCGGATGTCGTCCCCGGCCAGCATCTTGAGCAGTGCCCGGCCTTCGGCATCGTCACCGATGCAGCCGGCCATGCGCGTTTCGATACCGAGCCCTGCGAGATTGGCCGCGACATTGGCTGCTCCGCCAGCGCGTTCGTGATGCTGCCGCAGCAAAACCACAGGCACCGGTGCCTCTGGCGAGATGCGCTGTACGTCGCCGATGAGGTAGCGGTCGAGCATGAGGTCGCCGATGACCAGCACCCACGGGCCGCGCTGGCCGAACTGTTCGCGGACGGTGTCGATGAGTCTCTGCTGGCTCAATGCGTGGCCTCCAGCAACTCACACAGGCTGTGATAAACGAAGATGTGCGCTTCCTGCACGCGCGGGGTGTCGTGTGACGGCATGACGAGCTTGTAGTCGCACATCTCGGCGAGTTTGCCGCCGCTACCGCCGGACAGCAGGACGGTGATGCCGCCCAGATCCCTGGCTTTCTCGATGGCACGGATGACGTTGGCGCTGTTGCCCGAAGTGGAGAGGCCGACGACCACGTCGCCCGGATTGCAGTGGGCTTCGACCTGGCGCGAGAAGATGGCATCGAAGCCATAGTCGTTGCCGATGGCGGTCAGCGCGGAGGTGTCCACGGTGAGCGAGATGGCGGGCAAGCCGCGGCGCTCCTTCTTGTAGCGGCCGACGATCTCGGCAGCGATGTGCTGACTGTCGGCGGCGCTGCCGCCGTTCCCCATGAGGATGATCTTGCCGCCCTTGGCGATACAATCGCGCCAGACTTCGGCGACTTCGGCGATCGCAGGCAGTAACGCGTCCATCTCCGCGAAAACGGCGCGATGCTCGGCAAGGCGTTCACGTAAGGTGTCGATGTCGTTCACGGTTTTTCCTCAACAGTACGGGTCAGGCTGTGTCAGGTAGTGTTGCACGTAATCGGCCACACCTTCTTCCAGCGTGTGGAATGATTTGTCATAGCCGGCGGCACGCAACTTGGCAATGTTGGCTTCGGTGAAATACTGGTACTTGCCTTGCAGGTCCTGCGGCATGTCGATGTAGGTGATCGATGGCTTCTTGCCCAGACTCGTCATCACGGCTGTCGCCAGATCCTTGAACGCGCGCGCCTCGCCGCTACCGATGTTGTAGATCCCGGAATCCCCGACGTGCTGCAGGAAGTGTGCGACCACGGCGGCGGCATCTTTGACGTAGACGAAATCACGCAGTTGCATGCCATCGGCATAGCCTTCCTT
>CAMLMA010000018.1 GCA_946481065.1 uncultured Nitrosomonadales bacterium | reverse complement strand
CCTGCCCGAGCTATCCAGCGGCGATGCGCTCGGCATCCTGGTCGAGAATGCGCCGCGACGCGCACGCGAACTGATCGAACTCGCCGGCTGTGCCGAGGACGCCGTGGTGCGCGTCAACCACAGGAACATCCCCTTATTGCAGGCGCTGATCGAGGAATGCGACATCACCGTGCCGAGCAAGCGCCTCATCGTCGAATGGGCCAAGCACAGCAAGAACCCCTTGCTGCGGGATCTGCTGGTACAGGACCCGCAGGCCCTGCGTGAATTCCTCAAGGCCCACCAGGTCTGCGATATCGCGGCAGGGTTCCCGGCGGTGATCGACGCCCAGTCGCTGGTCGATGGCCTGAAACCCCTGCAGCCACGGCTCTACGACCTGGCCAATAGCCCGCGACAAAGCCCGGAAGAGCTGCATATCCTGGTCAAGCGCTATCAGTATGCGTTCAACGATCGCCTCAGCAACGGCGTCGGCTCCGAGTACCTGGCTGGACTCAATGCCGGCGACGCGGTGCGCGTGTTCCCCTACAGGAACGCCAAGTTCCACTTCCCGCAGACCGAGGACACGCCGGTGATCTTCATTGCCGAGGGAACCGGCATCGGGCCTTTCCGCGCCTACCTGCAGGATGTCGCCGAGCGCCCCCACGGCCCGGCCTGGCTGATCTTCGCCGAACGCAGCTTCGAGGAGGATTTCCTCTACCAGGCGGAATGGCAACAGGCCGTTGCCGATGGCCAGCTCACACTGGTCGACGGCATCTTCCATGACCGGTGCGACGACGCCTGCACCATCGAAGCGCTGCTGCATACGCGCCAGGCGACCCTGTTCGAATACCTGGGGCAAGGCGCGCATGTCTACCTCTGCGGCGATCGCGCGCTACTGCAAGGGGTCGAAGCAAGCCTAGAAGCGCTGGTCAGCGAGAGCGCGCACCCATGGGCCGCACTGCAGGAAGCGGCGCGCATCCATCGCAACCTTTATTGAAGCGGTCTCCATGAATTCGCCCAAACCCTCATTCAACATCGACACGCCGCTCGAGCAGCTGCACGCCAACGAACGATTGAAATGGCATAGCCGCCATCTGCGCGGGGATATCGCCACCGGTCTGCGTGATCCGCTGACCGGCGCCGTCCCTGGCGAAGACCCGTTACTGATGAAGTTCCACGGCATCTACCAGCAGGACGACCGCGACCTGCGTGCCAGCAGACAGCAACGCAAGCTGGAGCCGGCCTACCAGTTCATGGTGCGCCTGCGGCTGCCCGGCGGCACCATGACGGCAACGCAATGGCTGGGCCTGGACCGGATCGCACGCAACTTCGCCGAGCGCGGGTTGCGCATCACCACGCGCCAGACGCTGCAGTTGCATGGCGTGCGCAAGCGCCAGCTCAAGCGTTGCATCAAGGCACTGGCCGCCATCGGCCTCGATACCATCTCTGCCTGCGGCGACGATAACCGCGGCGTGGTCTGCGGCGCCAATCCGCATGTCTCAGAAGCTCATGCCCAGGTCCAGCAGGACGCGGTAGCAGCGAGCGAACGCTTCAAACCGAAGACGCACGGCTACCGCGAGATCTGGTACGACGCGCCGCTCAACCAGCCTGCCGACGAGGAACCGTTCTACCGCGAGCTCTACATGCCGCGAAAATTCAAGATCGGCTTCGTATTGCCACCGATCAACGATATCGACGTCTACGGCCAGGACCTGGGTTTCATCGCCATCGTCGAAGACGGCCATCTGGTCGGCTACAACGTCGCGGTCGGCGGCGGCATGGGCAAGGTCGACAACCGGGAGGACAGCTACCCCAGGCTGGCCACGGTCATCGGCTTTGTCGATCGCGCGCAAGCACTGGATCTGGCCGAAGTCATCATGGGCATCCAGCGCGACCACGGTAACCGCAAGGACCGCCACCAGGCACGCTTCAAGTACACGCTCGATCGCCTTGGCATGCCCTGGTTCATGGAGACGCTCGCCGAGCGCTGGGGCCGGCCGCTGGCAGCGGCGCGACCCTTCAGCTTCCGCCATAACGGTGACGAACCGGGCTGGGTACAGGGAGACGACGGCCTCTGGCATGGCACGCTGACGATCCAGAGCGGCCGCGTGCAGCATGCGCTGCAAGATCGCCTGGCTGCCTTCTTCCAGCATTACGATGGCGAGATCCGCCTCACCACCAACCAGAACCTGCAGCTGATCAAGGTGCCCGGCTATTCGCTGGCACAGGTCAAGTGGCGGCTCGACGACCTCTCGTTGAGCGATCTGCTGGCACCGGATACCCAGGCTGGCTTCACGCTCGCCTGCGTCGCACTGCCGACCTGCGGCCTGGCGATGGCCGAAGCCGAGCGCTACCTGCCTGCGTTCCTGACGCGATTCAACGCCATCAAGGCCGCACACCAGATCGAGGCGCAGCCCATCACGCTGCGCATCACCGGTTGCCCCAACGGCTGCGCGCGGCCCTATCTGGCCGAGGTCGCACTCACCGGGCGTGCCGCCGGCCTGTATAACCTGTACCTGGGCGGTAGCCTGCAAGGCGACCGGCTGGCGCAGCTCTACCGCCCCAACCTGCCGGAAGCGGAGATCTACGCCTGCCTCGAAGACCTGCTCGGCCGCTATGCGCAGGAGCGACAACCACAGGAAGCCTTCGGCGATTACCTCTATCGCACGGGCATCCTGTCCACGTTAACGACCCCAAGGGAACCCCATGTCTAAGTTCTTCTTCATTCAAAGCCAGGATCTCTTCACCGATGTCCGGGCGCGCCAGCAGTTCGCGCTGGCCAGCCGGCTCGCTGCGCGCGGCAACCCGGTCACCGTGCTGCTGGTACAGAACGCTGTACTGGCGGCGAGGCTGGATGCTCGTGCCGGCGAGATCTTTCAATTGCGCGAGCAGAACGTGACCGTGCTCGCTGACCACTTTTCGCTGCAACAGCGCGAAATCTCGGCCGCGCAGATCCAGGGTTTCGTCACGCCCTGCGATCTCGATGTCGTCATCGACGCACTCGCCAACGGCGACAAGGTCATCTGGAATTAAGGAACGCTATGCCTACCACACTGACATTCGCTTTTATGGATCCACCGTTCGAGAACGAACGCACGATCACGTTCTTCCGCCTGCTCGATGCCGCGCTGGAAAGGGGTTGCCACGTCAAGGTCTTTGCCTATGAAGGCGCAGCCGCGCTGTCGTTCTCGCTGCAGCGGCGCCACGCCAATGCCGTCCATGGCCATGACGAAGCCGAAGAGGCGCACCCCCTGACCAAGGACTGGATCGCTGCCCTCATGGCCAAAGCCGAAGCTAAAGGCCTGGGCTTCGATTGGGTCAACTGTGGCCTGTGCGTCGACGAACGTGGCGTCAATGCCGCCATCGACGGCTGCCAGCGCGGTTCGCCCGCCGATCTCTGGCGTTACGCGCAAGCTTCCGACAACACGCTCGTCATAGGGACCCGTTAACCATGAAACTTCTACAAGTCGCCGAACAGGCCTACCGCACACTGGTGGAGGAACAGGACGACACCATCCTCTGGCTATCGCAATCGATGCAGAAAGCAGGCGCGTCCATGGACCTGCTGCTGGCCGGCAATTGCGCCTATTACGCCACCGTGACGAAAAAACAGCCGGCATTGACGCTGGGGGCGTGGCAGCAGCAAGCGCCGGCCGACATCAAGCGCGACCTCGATCAGTTGCAAACGCAAGGTGCCGGCATCTATGTCGTCCATGCCGATCTCGTCGATCGTGGCCTTGTCGGGCTGCCCTTGCATCCGGGTGTCAAAGTGCTCGATGACGAAGGCGTCGCCAAGCTCTACGAGGATGCGGACAAGGTGTGGCAATGGTAGCGAGCGCCCACCTCCCGATACCGGAGTTCGCAGCCGCTGGCGCTCCTGCGCCACTGACGCTGGCCGACATCGAGAAGCTGTCGACCTTCCGCACCGGCTTGCGCCAGTACCTGCAGCACAGCCACCTGTTCTGCGAGATCTTCGATCTCACAGACCTGCAGTATGTCTTCCTGCTGACGGTCAAGGCACTCGACGCGCAGCATCAGGCCACCTATCGCGCACTGAAGGCGCAGCTGTCATTGACCGATTCCGCATTGACGAAGCTGGTCCGGCGTTCACTGGGATCCGATCTGCTGGCCATGGTGCCCGCCCCTGTCGGCGAGACCAGTCAATGCTTCAGGCTCAGCGCCGCGGGTGACCGTCTCATCGCGACTTTAGCGGCCTTGCACAAAAAGGAGTTCGAGAGTTTTCAGACGCGCTTTACGCGTCAGTGCGACACCCATTGTGAATCGCCTATCTGTTGGAAAGGCAGTGATTGATCCGGCATTTCGGTTTAAAATCGCATTTTTTATGCGACTTTGGACCACGCCATGCATCTGACCCGGTTCTCCGACATCGGCTTGCGCATCCTGATGTACCTCGCTCGCGAACAGCGCGAAGCGCCCAGGGTGACGATCACCGAGATCTCGACGCAATTCGGTTTGCCACGCAACCATGTCGTCAAGATCACCAGCCGGCTCGCGCGGCAAGGCTGGGTGGAGGCGACCCGTGGCCGTAGCGGCGGACTCAGGCTTGGACAGGCGGCGGACCGGATCCGCATCGGACAGGTGATCAAAACGCTGGAACCGCGCGATGAACTGATCGACTGCGAAGGCATCGGCTGTCGCTTGAGCCCTGCCTGTACCTTGCGCTCGTTGCTGGCGCAGGGACTGGAAGCCTTCTATGGCCACCTCGACGGCTACACGCTGGCGGACCTGGTCTCGGGCGACACTGGGGTCGAGATCGTCAACATGCATCGGCAGTTCCTGCAAACCGCTGCCGAGCCAGGCGTGCCGGTCTGAGCGGCCCGAGAGATGCATCTGGAGACATGGGCACACGTTTTTTTTGAGCTGTGTTTTTTTAAATTAAAAGTTGCTTTTTATATACTACTTTGAGGAGATCTTATGCTGTCGAATGAAGCCAAATCCTACATCCATGCCAGCGTGCCGGTCCTGCGCGAGCACGGCAACGCCATCACCAAGGTGTTCTACGAGAACCTGTTCACCAGCCATCCCGAGCTGAAACATGTGTTCAACATGGGCAACCAGGCCAACGGCGCGCAACAGCAATCGCTGGCCGCCGCTGTCTTCGCCTACGCCTCCAACATCGACCAGCTGGAGAACCTGACGCCGGTGGTACGACGGATCGCCCACAAGCATGCGTCGCTGGGGATCAAGCCCGAGCAATATCCGATCGTCGGCCAGCATCTGCTGGGCGCGATCAAGCAGACACTGGGCGAAGCCGCCACAACGCCCTTGCTGCAAGCCTGGGAGCAAGCCTACGGCATGCTGGCGGACACCCTGATCTCGTTCGAGAAGACCATCACCGAGGACAAAGGCAAACCGCTGGGCCAGATGCTACGCGTGCGGGTGAGTGGTATCAGCATCCAGAGCGAGTTGGTCAAATCCTTCCAGCTGACGCCAGTCGACGCGCCGCTGCCGCATTTCCACCCGGGGCAATACGTCTCCGTGCTGGCGCGGTTTGCCGACGGCACCCGCCAACTGCGGCAGTACAGCCTGTCCGACTCGACCGACAAACCCTATCTGCGTATCTCGGTGAAGCGCGAGACCGGAAGCACGACGCCGGATGGCCAGGTCTCGAACTGGCTGCATCATGAAATGAAGGTCGGCGACGAGATCGAGATCAGCCAGCCGTATGGCGACTTCACGCCGGATATCATGAGCGACCAGCCGATCATCCTCGTCTCAGCCGGGATCGGCATCACGCCGATGATCTCGACGCTGAACGAGATCGCCGCGAAGAACCCGTCCAAGCGCGTGATCTTCGCCCACCTCGCCCGGCGTCGCGCGCAACATGCCCATATCGACGACCTGCTCAACGCCTTCGAGACCATGGAACAGCTCGATGCGGTGACCTTCTACAAGTCGCCAGGGCCCAACGACAACCTCGGCGCCTATACCCATGCGGGCAATTTCGACGTCAGCAAGCTGCCGAAATTCGATATCGGCAAGACCTCGATCTTCATCTGCGGCCCGAGCCAGTTCATGAAGGAGATCATCCGGGTGTTCAGCGCGCTGGGCGTGCCGCGCATCAATATCCATCGCGAGGTGTTCGGACCGGATCTGCTCGATCTCTATCTATGAGCATGGCAGCGCAGTAAACGCCAGGGAGGCTAAACGAGTCGGTGGGCCGCGCTCAGCGGCCGAGGTAGCGCAGCGATTGGGTCTTGATCAGGCAATGCACCTCCTGGCCGGGCGCGATGGCCAGATCCTGCACGGATTTGGCCGAGACCTCGACCACGAGGCTGGTGCCGATATCGAGACTGACCAGGGCTCGGTGCTCAACCAGACGAACCTGGGTGACCAGACCTCGCACCTGGTTCTGGATAGTGGTGCCGACGACAGCGCCACGCGCCAGCGAGAGGTTCGCTGCCTGCACGACCACCGTGAGCTCGGCCCCTACAGGCGCGTCTGCGAGCGGCAATACAAGGGGGTGGCCGCAGCAATCGCCTTCGCTGTAGCCAAGCGCGGCGTGATGCCTGCGGATACGCACCGGCAGCAGATTCTCGATGCCCAGTGATTGCGCCAGCGGCAACACATGCTCACTGACCAGGACTTCGTGATAGTCGCCACTGGCGAGGATCGCGCCATCCTGCATCACGGCGATCTGCTGGGTCAGCGCCAGCACTTCGCCGATAGCGTGGCTGACATAGACCATGGGGATCGCCGTCTCTTCTTTCACCCGCCGCAGGAATGGCAGGATCTGCGCTTTCAGCCGCTCGTCGAGGGAGGCCATGGGTTCGTCCAGCAGGAGTAACTCGGGCGAAGTCAGCAAGGCACGCCCGAGCGCCACGCGCTGGCGTTCGCCGCCTGAGAGCTGGCCAGGCCGCTGCTCGAGCAGCGGGCCAAGTTCGAGCAGGCCCACCACATCCTCCAGACGCAGCCTGCGCAGTGCGGGCGGCGTCAATCGCATGCCGTAACCCAGATTGCCCTTGACCGACAGATGCGGGAACAGCCGGCCTTCTTGATAAACGACGCCGATTCGGCGCCGGTGCATCGGCGTGTCTATACGCCGTTCGGTATCGAGCAGGCAACGGCCGTTGATGACGATGCGCCCACGATCCGGCGAGATGCCGCCGGCGAGGATGTTGAGCAAAGTACTCTTGCCGGCGCCGGACGGGCCGAACAAGCCAATGACGCGCGCGTCCGACTGAAGCCTGGCATCGAGGCGGAAGGCCCCCTGCACGTGCTGGAGATCGAACTCAATCATCGGATTTTTGCATGCCGAGCGCGGCCAGCGCACGGCGTTCCAGAAGGTTGCTGAAATACAGCGCCGCCAGGGCGATGACGATGGCGATGATGACCAGCCGCAAGGCCTGCGCGTCGGCACCGGGCACCTGGGTATAGGTATAGATCGCCAATGGCAGCGTGCGCGTCTCGCCTTCGATATTACCGACGAAGGTGATGGTCGCGCCGAACTCGCCCAAGCTACGGCTGAAGGTCAGGATAAGCCCGGTCAGGATGCCGGGGATGGCGAGCGGCAAGGTGACGGTGAAGAAGACATACCACGGGTTTGCGCCCAGCGACTGCGCGGCGGCTTCCAGCTTACGGTCCACCTGCATGATGGCAAGCCGCACCGCCCGGACCATCAAGGGGAACGCCAACAACGCAGAAGCGACGACTGCGCCTTTCCAGGTGAACGCCAAAGCGATGCCGAATTGCTCATGCAGCCACTTGCCGACGATGCCTTGCGTGCCAAGCAGGATCAGCAGCAGATAGCCTGGCACCACGGGGGGAAGCACCAGCGGCAGATGCACGAGGCCATCGACCAGGCCCTTGCCGGGAAAGGTGCGCCGGGCCAGTAGCCAACCCGTGAAGATACCGGGCACGATACTGACCAGCGTGCACCACAGGGCGACCTTGATCGACAAGGCGAGCGCTGCGATTTCGGCTGGGCTGAGTTGCAGGCTATCCATGGCTTATTTGACGTTGATCGTGAATCCGTATTTCTGGAAGATATCGCCGGCTTCCGCTGACGACAGGTAGTCGATGAACGCGCGCGCTTCAGGTCTGGCGCCCGCGACCGCTGCCACGGGATAGATCACGGGATCATGGCCTTCATCGGGCAGTTCGGCGACGATCTCCGTTCGACCGGAGATTTTCGCATCCGTCTCGTAGACGATGCCGGCGGCACATTCCCCGCGCTCGACGAAAGCCAGTGCGGCACGTACATCCTGGGTGCCGACGATACGGGATTTAACGCTGTTCCACCAGCCTAGCGACATCAAAGCCTGCCTGGCGTAGATGCCGGCCGGGACCGATTCCATGTCCCCCGTGCAGAGCCTGCCGTCGAAGGCCTTGGCGAGATCGAAGCCTTTTTCGGCCTTCACCCTGAAGCCACGGCCTTTGGGCGCGATCAGAACCAGCTTGTTGCTGAGCAGGCGCTTGCGCGTGTCGGGGATGATCTTCTGCTTGCCTTGCAGATAATCCATCCACTTGAGGTCGGCCGAGATGAAGACGTCGGCCGGCGCGCCGGCGTCGATCTGCTTCGCCAAGGCCGATGAACCTGCATACGAGGTCACCACCTTGATCGCATGCGCCTGTTCATAGCGGGTCGCGATCTCGCCGATGGCATTGGTGAGGCTGGCCGCGGCATAGACGGTGAGCTTATCCCCCGCGATCGCTACAGTACTGAACGATAAGGCGCCTAAGGTCGTCACGCTGAATGCCAGCAGGGCTAGCGCATGGCGAATGATGTGTCGCTGCTTCATAGATTGCCTCATGTCATGTTGCTATTGATCGCGATGCCCGGCATCAGAAATCGTACTGTCCGCGCAGCAAGATGGCCTGCTCCTTGTCCTCGGTGCGGCCATTGATGGTCAACCGGGTCGGCTGGTCGAAATCGGTGTAGACGTAATTCAGCAGCACGCGCGCATTCGGATTGAGGATCCACTTTGCGCCCGCAGTCCAGGCACTGGCTTCGCTCGCGTTGGCGGTCGCCGAGGCCAGTAGATCGCGGAATTCCGAGCCGTCATAACGACTGTAGCGCAGCCCTAGCTCGACAGCGCCCCAACCGTCCTTGTCGTCGAAATCGTGTTTCGGCTTGATGCGGCCAAACACGCCGCTCTTGTAGGCATCGGCCCAGGATTCGCCGGTCACCAGCCAGTTGACGTCTGCGTACCAGGCCTTGATATCGCGGTCGAACGCCGCACCGCCTTTCTTACCCTCAAAATTGGCAGTGATGTATTCGGCCTGCAGCTTCACAGCACCGTAGGCCAGCGCGCTCTCCACACCCCAGCGATCACGGTCGGCGCGCTCGTCGAGCCCGGTGACGCTAAAGAACTGGGCGCCGTTGCCGTCCGTCACCTGCGTCAGTGAAGTCTTGCCGACATCGCCCTTGCTCGCCGAAGCGCCGACATGGATGACTGTATCGCGGATGCCGGCGAGCTGCGCGAAGTTGGCGTTGATGCGGCCGCCCAGGTCCTTGCCGTCGTTCTTGTCGTCATTGTTCTGGCCGCTACCGTTCACCACGTAGGCGTTGTAGTTGAGCCATGGCAATGGGTCGCCATGCACCATGACGCCGCGGTCATAGGTCGAATTGAAGATACTGCCGTTGTTGGTGGCGAGCGACAGCTCGATGAAGTCGGTGAAGTTGGTGCTGTAGGTCCGCTCCAGGCCGAAGAACGGCTTGAACTGACCGACACGCAGCTTGGCCGCCTTCCAGCGCGTGTAATCGAGATAGGCATAGGTCATGGCGGTGGTCGATCTGGCGCCGGTGTTGTCGTTGGCGTATTCACCCTCGACGCGCACGGCGAAATCCTTGAGGAAGCTGAAGGTGCCGCCGAAACGTGCACGGCGAACGGTGAAGCCGTCATCACGCCATTCTGAGGGGTCATAAGCACGGTAATCGGCCTGCACGCGGCCGTTGATCTGCAGCTTCCAATTGCCGCTACCGTCATCGAACACCAGGCCATCCTTGAAGGAAGCATAGACCGGCGCGCCGCTGCGTTTCTCTTTGCCTTCCGATCCGGCCTGCTGTTCCGACTTGCTGGTCTTGGCCTGGGTCACCTCATGCTCGATCGCCACCAGCTCCCTGGTCAGTACGTCGATCTGCTTGTCCTGTTCCGCGCGCTGCTGTTGCATCTCGCGCACCAGCGCTTCCAGCTGGCGGATCCGCGTCTCGGTATCCGCATCTGCCCAGGCGGTCGCCGGCAACGCCGCCATGGCCGTGACGACCAGGGCACTTCTGACCAACATGCCTTTCCGATCCATTTTGATTCCCCCTTGATGAACGCCCATTGATGAACGTTGAGCTGCCGCGATGTCATGGTCGACCTATAGTACGCGACAGATGATGACGCTATTTTCATTTGGGAATAGCGAAGAAGTCAACAAGGTTCGAGGGAATGCCAGTCAATCCGGGGATTTGAAATGCGGCGCGATCTCGGCCAGCTCTTGCTCAGCCAGCGCGTCGACCTTGACGACCAGGGCACGATAGCCCGCCAGCACACGGACGCCCAGCGGGGTCAATTGCGCACCACCGCCATGCGCGCCACCCGGGGAAGTCTGCACCAGCGGCTGATTGAAACAGCGGTTCATCACATCGACCAGCTCCCAAGCTCGGCGATAGGACATCTTCATGCGCTTGGCGGCCGCGGAGATGGAACCGGTCTCGCGGATCGCGTCGAGCAGGTCGGCCTTGCCTGGCCCCATGGCGGTCAGCGGGCCGTTCGTCAATCGGATCTTGAGGGCTGGGAATCGCATACCGCGATTTAAGCATAACCGCCGGGCTAAGGCATCCTTGGTGGCGATTCGCATCGCATCCCGGCTACCCCTTCTTGTAAAATCCGGTAGCGTCTCCATCTGCATCATTCGCCGCGCCAGCCATCAACCTGGCAAGCCCCTTGCTTGGGTTCGATGGAGGATTGCAGTAAGCTGGCGCTGCCTGTTTCCGATGCCAGCCAACGAAAGATACCCCGACCTGCCATGATCCTGATCTTCTTCGGACTGCTGCTTGCCTTGCTGCCCCTGGTCCTGACGACCTCGTTCCCTCACCTGGTGGTCGTCAGTGTCTATACTGGCCTCGCGCATGTGCTGGCACTCGCCTGGGCCGTCTTCATCCTGACCATTATCGCGCGACGGCAACGCATCGCTGACTGGCGCGCCGCGCGCAAACGCAATAAGGGCAAAAACAAAAAAGCCTAGCGACGCCAGGCTTTTTTGTAGTTACTTCAAACACCAGACATCAGTCATGGTGGCAGTTGCCCTTCTTGGCCTGGCCCGGTGGGCAGCCATGCGGGTGATGGTGATGATAGAAACAGCCGCTCAGGAATGCACTCATTGCCAGAACCATGATCCAGGATTTCATACGCTCGCTCCTTATTGGGTGAATTATTGTTTTCGCTCGCCAGGACAGGTAATGCCTGGTGGGAGCCGGGCCGTAACAAGGATTTTACTACAATCGCGATTCCCGCTTGCCTATTGGCAACTCGTGCGATGCCGATTAGGCTAATATTCATCATCCCAACTCCACACGAGCGCCCAAGTTTTGCCTCAACCCGATTCGCAAAGATCCTCCAAGCAGGCCGAGCCGCCGATACCCATCCCCGGCCAGCGCAGGATCGTAGGCCGGATCGTGCTGACATATCTGCTGTTCGGCCTGGTCTGGATCTTGTTCAGCGATCGCATCCTGTCGAGCCTGGTCGAGGACACCGCACATTTTCAGGAATACAGCACCTACAAGGGCTGGGTCTTCATTTCCATCACCGCGAGCTTGTTGTACCTGATGCTGAGCGCCTACGTGCGGCAGCAGCAAGCCATCGAGCAGACGCTGGTCCAGAGTGAAGAGCGCTGGAAATTCGCCCTCGAAGGTGCCGATGAAGGCGTGTGGGACTGGAACCTGGAGACTGACGAAGTGTTCCGTTCGCGCCGCTGGCACCAGATCTACGGTTACGAAGAAGGCGAGATCGGCAATACGGCGCAGGCCGGTCGGCAACTCATGCATCCGGATGACCGCGAACATGCGGTGTATGAGGTGAACAATCACCTGGCCGGCGGCAGTTCGGTGTTCGTATCCGAGTTCCGCCTGCGCTGCAGCGACGGCAGCTGGAAATGGACCCTGAGCCGCGGCATGGTGGTCAGCCGCGCCATCGACGGACGGCCATTGCGCATGATCGGCACCCACGCCGACATCACCAGCCGCAAGCAATCCGAGCAGGAGATCTTCCGCCTGGCGCATTACGACCCCGTGACTGGATTGCCCAACCGTATCCTCTTTCTCGACCGTTTCGCGCAGGAGATCAAGCAGGCCAAACGTTATGGCGGCCAGATCTGCCTCATGTACATCGATCTCGACCGGTTCAAGGAAGTCAACGACAGCCTGGGCCATGATGTCGGCGATCTGCTGTTGAAAGAGGCGGGGCAGCGCCTGCTGGCGATCGTGCGCTCCACCGACACCGTCGCCCGGCTGGGCGGGGATGAGTTCACCATCCTGCTCAGCAATATCGGCGACACCGGTGATATCGAGCGTCTGGCGCAAGCGGTGCTGGACGAGATGGCATCGCCGTTCAAGCTCAATGACGAAACCATCTATATCAGCACCAGTATCGGCATCAGCCTCTACCCGATCGATGGCGAAGAGGTCGAAGTGTTGCTGAAGAATGCCGACCAAGCCATGTACGAAGCCAAGAGCCAGGGCCGCAACCGCTATTACTACTTCACCTCGACCATGCAGGAGGCCGCCATCACCCGCCTGCGGCTTGCCAACGACTTGCGCGCAGCCATCGCAGGAAAGCAGTTCATCGTGCATTACCAGCCCATCGTCGAACTGGCGTCCGGCGCCATCCGCAAGGCGGAGGCACTGGTGCGCTGGCAGCACCCGACACGCGGCATGGTATCGCCGGCCGAATTCATCCCCATCGCCGAAGACACGGGCCTGATCGTCGAACTGGGAGATTTCGTCTTTGGCCAGGCCAGCGAAGCGGTCGCCCGCTGGCGGCGTCTGCAACCGGATTTCCAGATCAGCATCAACAAATCGCCGGTACAGTTCCGCCAGCATCGCGGCACCCATACCGACTGGCTGTCGCACCTGGCCGCACAAGGCCTGGCCGGCAACGCCATCGTCATCGAGATCACCGAAGGGCTGTTGTTCGACGCCAATACGGCCGAAACACAGCAGCTGGCAGCGTTCCGCGCGGCCGGCGTGCAGATCGCCATCGACGATTTCGGCACCGGCTATTCCTCGCTGGCCTATATCAAGAAATTCGACATCGATTACGTCAAGATCGACCAATCCTTCACGCGCAACCTGCAGCCGCAATCGGACGAACTGGTGCTGTGCGAAGCCATCATCGTCATGTCGCACAAGCTGGGCATCAAGGTGATCGCGGAAGGCGTAGAAACCCCGGAGCAGCGCGACCTGCTCATCGCCGCCGGGTGCGACTACGCGCAGGGTTACCTGTTCTCACACCCGATCCCTGCCGAAGCGTTCGAACAGTTGTTGTAAGCTGCGCGCACCAGGATGCGGAAAGCAAAAAGGCCAGCGCGATGCTGGCCTTTTTGCTAGATCTGGTGGGGCGGGTGGGGGTCGAACCCACGGCCAACGGATTAAAAGTCCGCTGCTCTACCACTGAGCTACCGCCCCGGGGAATCTGAAACTGCGCTGGATCGGGAACCCGATACCAAACGGAAGGGCGCAATTATCCAGAAAAGGGGATATCGCGTCAATCAGGAATTCCTGCCGCGCATGCCAGGATGGGCTGTCAGCGCATGCCGGGGAAACGGCCCTGCATGGCGCGCATCATCTTGCCCATGCCGCCCTTGGAGAACAGCTTCATCATCTTCTGCACTTCCTCGAACTGGTTGAGCAGGCGATTCACCTCCTGCACCTGCACACCGGCGCCCGCGGCGATGCGACGCTTGCGCGTGGCCTTGATGATGTCGGGCTTGCGGCGTTCCAGCGGCGTCATCGAGTTGATGATGCCCTCGATACGGCGGATCGCCTTGTCGCCGGCCTCCCCGCTCATCTGGCCCGCCATGCCCGCCATCTGCGCCGGCATCTTGTCCATGAGGGCGCCAACGCCGCCCATCTTGCGCATCTGTGACATCTGCGCCTTGAAGTCATCAAGATCGAAGTTCTTGCCGGACTTGACCTTCTCCGCCAGCTTCTTCGCTTCGTCAAGATCGACGTTCTTTTGCGCTTGCTCGATCAGCGATAGCACGTCGCCCATGCCCAGCACACGCGATGCCATGCGCTCCGGATGGAAGGGCTCCAACCCGTCGACCTTCTCGCTGACACCGATGAACTTGATCGGCTTGCCCGTGATATGCCGCACCGACAGCGCCGCACCACCGCGCGCATCGCCGTCGAGCTTGGTCAGGACGATACCGGTCAGCGGCAACGTCTCGCCAAAGGCGCGGGCCGTGTTGACGGCATCCTGACCCTGCATGGCGTCAACTACGAACAGGGTTTCGATCGGGTTGAGCAAGCTGTGCAGCTGCTTGATCTCGGCCATCATGGCTTCGTCGATCGCGAGACGACCGGCGGTATCGAAGATCAGCACATCGTAAAAGTGGCGCTTGGCGAAATCGATCGCCCCAGCGGCGATATCGGCAGGCTTTTGCGTGGCGTTGGAATCGAAACAATCGATCTCCAGGCTCTGCGCCAGGGTCTTCAGCTGCTCGATCGCAGCCGGGCGATAGACGTCGGCACTGGCGAGGAGGACTTTTTTCTTCTCCGCCTTCAGCAGCTTTGCCAGCTTGGCCGAGGTCGTGGTCTTGCCCGAACCCTGCAAGCCGGCCATGAGCACGATGGCGGGCGGTTGCGTCGCCAGATCGAGGCCGGCGTTCTGCTCGCCCATGAGCTTGGTCAGTTCTTCATGCACGACCTGGATGACGGCCTGGCCCGGCGTCAGGCTCTGCAGCACTTCGCGACCTTGCGCGCGCTCCTTGACGTGGGCGATGAATTCCTTGACCACCGGCAAGGCGACGTCGGCCTCCAGCAAGGCCATGCGCACCTCGCGCATGGCATCGGCGATGTTCTCTTCCGTCAGGCGTGCCTGGCCGCGCAAGGTCTTGATGACCTGCTGTAATCTTCCGCTCAGATTTTCTAACATGGTGTCGATTCGATCATGCGCGCCTGGCAAAACCTGCTGGGGCGCATGTTATAGTGATGGATAAGATTCGATTTTAACCCAAGTCACTGCCAAAGCATGATCGAGTTTATCCCCTACCTCTTGACCGCCGTCATCTATCTTTGGGTGGCCGCCGATATCTGGTTCAATCCCAAGACCGCTGCCAGCACGACGCGACTGCGCTGGCATGCGCTGGCCATCGCTACGGGGCTAGCACTCCATGGCTACGTACTCTACCGCGGCCTGTTCGACGGCGGCTTCAATCTCAGTTTCAGCAATGCCTTGTCGGCCATCTTCTGGCTCACGGTGCTGATCTATTGGGTCACGGATTTCAGGCACCGCCTCTACGGCCTGCAGGCGTTCGTGTTGCCGCCAGCCGCATTCTTCGTGTTGCTGCAGAAGCTCAGTCCGGAGACGCACCTGCTACCTTATGCCGACCAGCCGATGTTCCTTGCCCACCTGTTCATCGCCATGCTGGCTTACAGTCTGTTCACCTTCGCCGCCATGCACGCCCTGCTGATGGCAGTGGCGGAACGCAGCCTGCACCAGAAGCCGACCCTGCTCAAGCTGCCGGATTTCCCGCCGCTGATGACCATGGAGACACTGCTGTTCCGCGTCATCAGCGTGGGCTTCCTGCTGCTGACGCTGACCTTGCTGAGCGGGATGCTGTTCTCTGAAGCCCTGTTCCACCAGCCGCTCAAGTTCAACCACAAGAACTTGTTCACCATCCTCTCCTGGCTGATCTTTGGCGGCTTACTGCTGGGGCGTGTCGCCTATGGCTGGCGTGGCCGCACCGCGATCCGCTGGACGCTGATCGGCTTCGTACTGTTGCTGTTGGCGTATGCAGGCAGCAAATTCGTGCTCGAGATCCTGCTGCACCGTTAAACCCCAGCCGTCATCATGAAAGACCGGATCACTGATGCGCGAGCCGGTCTTGAACCACAGATCCAGGCCATCAGCGGCAAAGCCTCCAGCCTGAAAATGACCTAGCGAAGCGAGATGATAGGCCAGCCCTGCTGCTCGGCGTGGGCCTGCAATACCGGATCAGGATCGACTGCGACCGGGTCGGTCACGAGCTTGAGTAACGGCAGGTCGTTGTGTGAATCGCTGTAGAACCAGCTCTTCTCGAAATCCTCCAGGTACTGGCCGCGTTGTTCCAGCCACTGGTGCAGGCGCGTGACCTTGCCCTGCTGGAAACTCGGGATGCCGCTGACCCCGCCGGTATATCGGCCATCGACGCATTCCGGATCGGTGCCGATCAGGTGCTCGATGCCGAATTCGGTGGCGATCGGCTTGGTGACGAAGCTATTGGTAGCGGTGATGATGAGCATGAGATCGCCTTGCGCCTTGTGCTTCTCCACCAGCGCGCGCGCCTTGTCCGTCATCATCGGGCGCACCTTGCGTTCCATGTACTTGCGATGCAGGGCATGCAACGTGTCTTTGCTATGCCGGCTTAACGGCTTGAGCTGGAACGCGAGAAAGGCATCGATATCGAGCTTGCCGGCCTTGTAATCCTCATAGAATTGCACATTGCGGTCGTGGTGCTCATCTCGGTCGAGCAGGCCCTCCTCGATGAGGAACTGCCCCCACTGAAAATCACTGTCGCCCGCAAGCAGGGTGTTGTCTAGATCGAATAAGGCAAGCTGCAAAATCTTCTCCGTTTCTGTGAATCTTTACGAGTTTAACCGATGCGTTATGATCTGCAGAACCTGACCTCAATGTCGCAGTCATACGCTCGTGAATTTTCCTGATCTCCTGCTGCCGACCAACCTGCTGTGGGCCGCCAACGCCGTGGCGCTGCTCGTCTTGCTGCATTCCGCGAGGCAGGCGCGCTGGCGCATCCTGTCGTCGACCATGCTGAATGTGTTCCTCGGCTTCTGCGTCAGCCTGGGGGTGCTCTGGAGCATCCGTGCGGGCATCAAGCCCGGCCTCAATTTCCATGTACTGGGCGCGACGGTGCTGACCCTGATGTTCGGTCCCCACCTGGCCCTGATCGCGCTGGCGATGGTACTGATGCTGGCGACAGCGTTCGGCCTTTCCGGCCTGGAGAGTTACGGCATCAATTTCGTGCTCATGGCACTGCTACCCGTGCTCATCAGCCACGGCCTGTTCCGCTGGGCTGATCGCAAGCTGCCCAACCATTTCTTCATCTATGTGCTGGTCGATGGCTTCTTCGCCGGCGCCGTCGCCATGGCCGCGCTCGGATTCGCCAGCTGCTTCATCCTGTCGGAAGCAGGCGCTTACTCCAGCAGCTACCTGCACAGCGAGTACCTGCCTTTCTACATGCTCATGGCCTGGTCGGAAGCCCTGCTCACCGGCATGGCCGTGACGCTCATGGCGGTCTATCGGCCGCACTGGCTCGTCACATTTGACGACCAGCGCTATCTCAAGGTCCGGCGCTAGGGCTCTTCGCGGGCTCATTGCGCTTGAACGGCAACACCAGCAGCACGCCGACGATGATGATCAGCAGCGCCACGGATTCAGTGCGACCGATATGTTCGTCCGCCAGCCAGGCGCCCAGCAGCATGGCGACCACGGGATTGACGAAGGCGTAGCTGGTCGCCAGCACTGGACGCACAGTCTTTAGCAGAAAGAGGTAGGCGCTGTAGGCGATGAATGAGCCGAAGATGATCAGATAGACGATCGCCCAGACCGACTTCATCGACACCACCGCCGGCCAGTGCTCGCCACTGACGGTACCCGCCACTAACAGCATGGCGCCACCGGCCAGCATCTGCGCGGCACTCGCCATGGCGCCTTGCGGCATCGCCAGCCGCTTGCCCCAGACCGAACCGAACGCC
>CAMLMA010000017.1 GCA_946481065.1 uncultured Nitrosomonadales bacterium | reverse complement strand
CTTCGGTATAGGTCCAGGACGACATGAGCTGCTTCTCGTGATAGCTGCGCACGCGGTCAGCGGCCTCCCGCAGGGCCTTGCGCTGGTCCGCAGGGAGGCTATCCAGCGCCGCCTTCAGTTCCTGCTGAGACAGCTCCAGCGCAGCCATGCTGTCGGCATCGAGTCGATCGAAACGATGGGTGTATTCCAGCACCGCAGCATCACCGCGGGTTTTCACATCGCGCAAAATATCGGCCACGACCTGGTCGATCTTGTCATCCTGGGCCGTTTCAAAAGCCAGCAGATCCTTCAGCGCCTGCTCGAAGCCAGCATCGGTAGTTGATAAACGTCGAATATCCATAATGAACCTAGTTGTTGTCTGCGACGGCTTTGGCAAAACTATCCATGATAGGTTGCAAAGCGCCACGCTTGAGTTTGAGCGAAGCCTGATTGACGATCAGCCGCGAGCTGATGTCGGTGATCTCTTCCACAGCCTTGAGATTATTCGCGCGCAAGGTACCCCCGGTACTGACCAGATCGACAATGGCATCCGCCAGCCCGACCAGCGGACCCAGCTCCATGGAGCCGTATAGCTTGATCAGGTCGACGTGCATGCCCTTATCGGCGAAATGCTCGCGTGCGGTCTTGACGTATTTGGTGACGACCTTCAGCCGTGCCCCGCGGCGAATGGAGCCGTCATAGTCGAAATCCTCGCGTACGGCGACCATCATCTTGCAACGTGCGATCTTGAGGTCTAGCGGCTGATACAGGCCTTCGCCACCATGCTCGTTGAGTACGTCCTTGCCGGCGATACCGAGATCAGCGGCGCCGTATTGCACATAGGTCGGGACGTCGGTGGCGCGCACGATGATGAGTCGCACGTCATCGCGGTTGGTCGGCAGGATCAGCTTGCGCGAAGATTCAGGATCCTCGAGCGCCGTGATGCCTGCCGCAGCCAGTAACGGCGTCGTCTCTTCAAAGATACGGCCTTTGGATAATGCGATGGTGATCATAGTTTTAAAGTTATCGTTAACTGCAATTGTTCCGAATGGCGCCCTGGTTTCCCAAGGCCATCCAGCGTCGTCCGCAAACACCTATTGTAGTGCTTTTTGCCGTCAAATCAGGGCTTACTTACGCGCCGCCATGCGGCGTGCACCCCACTGCCATGATCCGCTCGTTTAATGCACGCGCCTGACTTTGGCACCCAGTGCCGTCAGTTTCTCTTCAAGCTGTTCGTAACCGCGATCGAGATGGTAGATACGTTCGATCGTCGTCTCGCCACGGGCCACCAGTGCCGCCAGCACCAAACTGGCAGAAGCACGCAGATCCGTCGCCATGACAATAGCGCCATCCAGGTGATCGACGCCGCGCACGATCGCGGTATTGCCTTCGACATGGATGTCTGCACCCAGGCGTTGCATCTCCTGCACATGCATGAACCGGTTCTCGAAGATGGTCTCGATCACCTGGCCTGCGCCCTCGGCGATAGTATTCAGCGCCATGAATTGCGCCTGCATATCCGTCGGGAAAGCGGGGTGCGGTGCAGTACGGATATTCACCGACTTCAGCTTGCCGCCTCCGGTAACGGTGATACTGTGAGCATCGTGCTCGACGCGCACACCCGCCTCACGCAACTTCTCGATAACGGCATCCAGCAGATCGGCGCGGGCGTTCCGCAACGTCACCTGGCCACCAGTCATCGCTGCGGCCACCATGTAGGTACCCGCTTCGATCCGGTCGCAGATGATGGCATGCTCACAGCCCTGCAGGCGTTCCACGCCATGCACTGTGATGACATCGGTACCGACGCCTTCGATCCTGGCGCCCATCTTGATCAGACATTCCGCCATATCGACCACTTCCGGTTCGCGGGCCGCATTCTCGAGCACCGTCGTACCCTCGGCCAGCGCAGCGGCCATCATCAGGTTCTCGGTACCGGTGACGGTGACGATATCCATGAAGATACGCGCCCCCTGCAAGCGCTTGTTGGGCAGATGCGCCGTCGTCGCTTCGATGTAGCCATGCTCGATGTGGATCTCCGCGCCCATGGCTTTCAAACCCTTGATGTGGAGATCCACGGGGCGCGAGCCGATCGCACAGCCGCCGGGCAGGGATACGCGCGCATGGCCGAAACGCGCCAGCAACGGCCCCAGCACAAGGATGGAAGCACGCATCGTCTTCACCATCTCGTAGGGCGCTTCATGTGCAGTGATGTTGCTGGCGTCCAGCGTGACGGCGTTCGCACCTTGCTTGCTGACCGCGACACCCATGTGCTGCAACAAATGATAGGTAGTACCGACATCACGCAGCGCCGGCACGCTGGTCAGGTGTAGCGGCGTCTCCGCCAACAACGCCGCGCAGATGATGGGCAAGGCAGCGTTCTTGGCGCCAGAGATGGTGACCTCACCCCGCAGCGGCACTCCGCCTTCGATGACGAGCTTATCCAATTAGGCGACTGCTTCCTGCAGCAGCTTCTGCAATTCACCCTGTTCGTAAAGGTCACGCATGATGTCGGCGCCACCGATGAATTCGCCCTTGATATAGAGCTGCGGAATCGTTGGCCAGTTGGCGTAGACCTTGATCCCATCACGGATGGCGGGGTCTGCGAGCACGTCGACTGCGACGAAATCCTTGACGCCGCTTGCCTGCAGGATCTGTACAGCCAATCCCGAGAAGCCACATTGCGGGAACTTCGGGCTACCCTTCATGTAGAGCACGACCGGGTTGGCCTTGATCTGATTCTTGATGGTCTCTTGCGTATCCATTGCACTATTCTCCAATATCGAATGCCTGAAAGTCGGTATGCCAGCCTTGAGGCCGGCGGTTGGCGGATGGGATATCCGCATATTCTTCCCCTGCGCGCTTGATCCGCGGCTTATTTTTCTACGAATCTGGCCCAGGCCTCTGGCGTGAAGGTTCGCATGGATAGCGCATGGATCTCTTCACGCATGCGATCACCCAAAGCCTGGTAGACCATCTGGTGCTGCTGCACCATATTCTTGCCGGCGAATTGCGGGCTAACGATGACAGCCTCAAAATGCTGCCCGTCATCCCCCATCACCTGCACATGATCACAAGCCAGGCCCTGCATGATGTAATCCCGTAGTTCTTCCGCGCGCAGCATCTAGTTGTTACCTAACCCCGTAATTTATAGCCGGATTTCAGCATTTTCAAAGTCAGCCATGATAGGGCAAAAAAGCTGCCGCCGACAACGCTTAGACTGATCGCCGGCGATATATCCCCGGTCCCGAAAAAGCCATAGCGGAATCCGTCGATCATGTAGAAGAACGGATTGAAATGCGATACCGCCTGCCAGAATGGCGGCAGGGAATGAATGGAATAGAACACACCGGAAAGGAAAGATAACGGCATGATGATGAAATTCTGGAAAGCAGCCATCTGGTCGAACTTGTCGGCCCAGATCCCGGCGACGATACCAAAGGCGCCAAGCAGCGCACTGCCAAACACAGCAAACGCCAGGATCAGCCAGGGATAGGTGAGCGGCAGATCGACGAACAGGATCGCGACCAGATAGATGCCGAGGCCAACGACCAGGCCGCGAATCACGGAAGCCGCGAGGAATGCCAGGAAGAATTCCAGATAGGAGATCGGCGTCAGCAGCACGAACACGAGATTGCCCATGACCTTGGACTGGATCAGGCTAGAAGAGCTGTTGGCGAACGCGTTCTGCAGCACGGACATCATGATCAGACCGGGGATGAGGAATGTGGTGTAGCCAACGCCATGCACCTGTACCCGTCCCTCCAGCACATGCGAGAACACCAGAAGATAGAGCAACGCTGTCATCACCGGTGCGGCGACCGTCTGGAAGCTCACGCGCCAGAAACGAAGCAATTCCTTCTTGAAGAGGGTCCATGGCCCACGCAGATTGGTCATCATGCCCTCCCCACCAGGTTGACGAAGACATCTTCCAGGTCGGCTTCGATCAGCTGCATATCGACGACAGCGACATTGGCGGCGCGTAACTCGGTCAGCACGAACTCGACCTGCGCCACTTCGCTCAAGGCAAGTGTGTAGTCGTGATCATCTGCGAACTTGACGAGATGCATCAGGCTGGATGGCAATGCGCCACCGAGCTTGAGCTGCAGATTCTTGCCAGGCATGCGATCGAGCAGATTCTTCGTGCTGTCCAGTGCCACGATTTCACCCTGCTTCATCATCGCCACGCGCGAGCACAGGGTTTCCGCTTCTTCCAGATAATGTGTGGTGAGGATGATAGTGTGGCCTTCGCGGTTCAGGCGCTTGATGAATTCCCACAGCATCTGTCGCAATTCGACATCGACACCGGCGGTGGGCTCATCGAGCACGATCACCGGTGGCTTGTGTGCCAAGGCTTGTGCGATCAGCGCGCGCCGCTTCATGCCGCCCGACAGTCTGCGCATATTGGTGTGGGCCTTGTCGGTCAGACCCAGGCATTCGATGACTTCGTCCACCCACGCGTCATTCTCGCGGCCACGGCCAAAATAGCCCGCCTGAAAACGCAGCATCTCGCGCACATTGAAAAAGGGATCGAACACCAGTTCCTGCGGCACGACGCCCAAGGCGCGCCGGGCATCGGCATATTGCGCCTGGACGTCGAAACCGAGTACGGATAGTTTGCCGCTGGTCGGTTTGAGCAAACCTGCCAGGAGATTGATCAACGTGGATTTTCCTGCACCATTCGGACCAAGCAAAGCGAAGAACTCGCCCTGTTCAATGGTCAGGTCGATGCCCTTCACGGCGGCCAAGCCACCGAAGTGCTTTTGAACCTGCTCGAGTTTAATCGCGGGAATCATAAGGTCTGGTATGGGGTCGACGCCCCGATACTCAATGAGCGGTTTGCGGAATCAGCTCTAGCACGCCATACAGCGTCGCCAGGCTCAACAGGTTCTTCGGCAGATTGGCGAAGGTGACTTTATGTTTGCTGGCATGCGCCTCGCGCAGCCATTCGAACATGAGGCTGATGCTGGCAGTATCAACATCGGAAACACCAGCGAGATCGATCTCGACGTCCCGGTTGCTGCCAAGCGCCTTGCTTTCGGCAAGCAATGCGCAGACATGGTCAGCGGTGATGTCTCCGCTGACCAGCCAGCGATTCTCCTGTAAGGTGATTTGCGCCAATTGCGAACTTACTTGTTCTTGGCAGCCAGCTTGTCGATCAGGCCATCCATGCCGGATTGCTTGATCTCATTGCTGAATTGGCTGCGATAGTTGGTCACCAGGCTCACCCCTTCGATGACGATGTCATAGACTTTCCAGCCGTCGCCATTCTTTTCGAGGGCATAATCGACAGCGACAGGCTGGCCGCCTGGCTGCAGGATCTCGGTCTTGACTGTGACATCGGTATCGCCGGGCTGGCTACGCATCGGTTTGTATTCGATCGTCTGGTTACGATACTTGGACAGCGCGGTGGCATAGGTACGCAGGAGCAGGCTACGGAATTCACGCTGGAAAGCCGCCTGCTGTTCCTTGGTAGCGCGATGCCAGTGCTTGCCCAACACCATACGGCAGACGCGATCGAAATTGAAATTCGGCAGGATCTTCTCTTCTGCCAGCGCGAAGACCTTCTTCTGGTCACCGTTCTGGATATCCTTATCCTTCTTGATGACGCTCAGCACATCGTCTGCCGTGCTCTTGACCAGCTCATCAGGACCGACTGCCGCCAGCGCAACCTGCGCGGACACGATCATCATCAAGCTCAATGCAAACCGGAGAATACTCTTCATGCTTTATTCCGCCTCTTTCTTATCATTGGATTCAGACGCCTTGTTGTAGAGGAACTGACTGATCATTTTTTCCAGTACCACAGCGTCCTGTGTATGCGTAATTTTATCACCATTCTTCAAGGGCTCTGTTTCGCCCCCAGCTTCGAGCCCGACGTATTGTTCGCCGAGCAAACCAGCCGTATAGATATTGGCGAACGTATCCTTGGGGAATGGATAACGCTTATCCACCTTTAGGGTCACCTTTGCCTCATAAGTTTCCGTATCGAACTGGATCGCATCGACACGGCCGACAACGACACCCGCGCTTTTTACGGGCGCGCGTGGCTTGAGCCCGCCGATGTTCTCGAAAGCCGCGGTGACGGTATAGGTTTCGCCGATATTGCTCGAGGTGAGATTACCCACCTTCATTGCAAGCCCGAGCAAAGCCGCGGCGCCTGCAGCGGCAAAGATGCCCACCCATAGATCGATCGTTGTACGTTCCATTTCTACTCCCTGTATGTTCAGCTGATCATGAACGAGGTCAGGACAAAATCCAGCCCCAGCACGGCCAATGAAGAATTCACTACGGTCCTGGTGGTGGCGCGGCTGACACCCTCGGCTGTCGGCGGCGCGTCAAAGCCCTCGAACAAGGCGATCATGGTACAAGCAACGCCGAACACCGCACTCTTGATGACACCATTGACGATGTCGGCGTGAAAATCGACGTTCGCCTGCATCTGCGACCAGAATGCGCCTTGATCGACGCCGATTAGGGGCACCGCGACAAGGTAGCCACCCAGGATACCCACCATGGAGAAAAGCGCTGCGAGCAACGGCATCGAGATCACACCTGCCCAGAAACGCGGCGCGACGACACGTGCGATCGGACTCACTGCCATCATTTCCATCGCCGATAATTGCTCGGTCGTCTTCATAAGGCCGATCTCGGCAGTGATCGCCGTTCCGGCACGACCAGCGAACAGCAAGGCTGTGACGACCGGACCCAGTTCGCGCACCAGCGAAAGTGCCACCAGCACACCAATGGCTTCGGAAGAGCCGTATTTCTGCAGAGTGTTATAACCCTGCAAGGCCAGCACCATGCCCACGAAAAAAGCCGAGACCAGGATGATCACCAAGGACAGCACCCCGGTGAAATAGATCTCGCGGATGGTCAGGTGTAGCCGACGAAGACTTTCACCCGAATATATGAGCGTATAAGCAAAGAAACGGGCTGCCGCTCCGAGACGCCAGACTCGATCGATGATCCTGTGGCCGATACCGCGTAGTGTCGTGGTCACCGAATCAAGCATCATGACCTCTCAGCATATCTTTCCGATAGTCAGGCGCCGAATAGTGGAAGGGCACCGGACCGTCGACCTCGCCATGCACGAACTGATGCACGAACGGCTGAGTCGATTGACGCAGATCTTCCGGCGTCCCCTCGGCCTCAACGACCCCGTTGGCCACGATGTAGACGTAATCCGCGATGGTGAACGCCTCTTTGACGTCATGCGTGACCACGATCGAGGTCGCGCCAAGCGCATCGTTCAGGCGCTTGATCAGGTTGCAGGTGACGCTCATCGAGATAGGGTCGAGGCCCGTGAACGGCTCGTCATACATAATGATCTCCGGATCCAGCGCGATCGCGCGAGCCAGCGCGACCCGGCGCGCCATGCCGCCAGACAGCTCGGTCGGCATCAGGTTACGTGCCCCGCGCAAACCGACTGCATTCAGTTTCATCATGACCAGATCGCGGATGATGGTCTCCGGCAGATCGGTGTGCTCACGGATCGGAAACGCCACGTTCTCGTAGACCGACAGATCGGTGAACAATGCGCCGAACTGGAACAACATGCCCATTTTGCGGCGCAACAGATACAAGCCATGCCGATCCTGCTTATGCACCACCTTGCCATCCACCAGCACTTTGCCGTGCGTTGGGCGCAATTGCCCACCGATCAGGCGCAGCAAGGTCGTCTTGCCGCTGCCGCTACCGCCCATGATGGCCACCACTTTTCCACGTGGGAAAGTCATGTTGATGCCTTTGTGGAGCAAGCGACCCTTGTAACCGAAGGATAGATTGTCGATCTCGACGATGTTGTCAGACATTTGCATCTGGTCAGGTTTATTAAGCGGCTTATTCTAATGCAATTCGTTCTGTGGACATAACTTTACGTACAGTCGACAACAAAAAAAGCCCGCCTAGGCGGGCTTTTCATAAGACTGCGATTTAGAAGGCCATGCAGACCGTCATGTTCGTGGAATCGTAACTGGCGGTGGTTACCGCGGTTGCGGCAACAGCCGCTGTGCCGGTCACCGGAGTAGATACCGCCGTTGCACGCATAGAGCCGGTTTCGACATTCCCGTCATCGAGCGCGGAATCGAGTTGCTTGGCAAACTTACCCAGGACACCGGTCGAACATACTGCATATGATCCACTTAGACCAGTGATCGTATTCTGCGGATTCGATTGTACGCCTATGGCACCGCCCTCGGTATTGGTTGGCGAGTAGGTTGCGTCAGTCAGCACAGTGCTGCCGGTCGCCAAGCCAGCCAATCGAATATGCTGCCAAAAGTTGAAAGTCTCGCCTGAAGTTGCATTCCACGCACCCTCAATCACACCGTCACCATCGCCATTATTGGTGGCGCCTACATGGGTCGTGGCAGCCTTGTCATCACCAGGCAAGGCACGGAACTTGTCCTGATAGGAATAGACTTGTACCTGGATATTACGGAAGTCACTCGCCATATTCTTGACCTTGGCGCTATTGATCAACTCTTGACCCTTAAGCACACCGCCTAATAACAAGCCGATAATGACCAGTACGATCGCCAGTTCGATCAGGGTGAACCCAACCTGCTTTTTCATTATGTTATCCTTCGCCCAACGGCGCTGAATGGTAGATGGAAACGCAGACATGATGCTGCTTGTTGTCACAGGTGCATTTTTCATGCCAAGTCCGAATCCCGCGAATAGCGCAGCATTACAAGATGTTGTGCGCCGATTTTATTGTCGATGCACAAGAATTATGTCGAAAATCTGTCGATAATGCCGATTATTCGACATCCTTTTACTCTGGGGTGATGAGTCACGATGCCGCGAATCAGCATGCAATCCTTGAAAGCGCGCCAATGGGAACTGGCGCTGATGCTGCTCTCTTTGCACGCGGTTTTGCTTTGGGGCTTCGACGATGTCGTCGACCGCGCCATCATCCTATGCCACTACGGCTTGTTCTTGCTTTGGCAGCCCATCTGGCGCACCAACGACAAGCTTTCCCCGCCTGCAGCCATCCTTTTCCTCATCGCCGGCATCAGCCTCATATTCTTCGCCGGATGGTGGCTGCTGGCGCTCTGGCTCACAGGCCTGTTCGGCTTGCTGGGAGGCAGGGTATTCTCGTCGCGCGCGCGCTCGACCCGAATCGGCTATTTGCTGGCGGCAGGCTATCTACTCTCCATGCTCATCATGTGGGTCGTGCCCAAGTTACTGGACGCGACGGATGATGTCGCTGCGACACGTTTTCTAGCCAGCTATGTCCTGCCAGTGATCCCGATGGGCATCTTGCTGACCTTCCGCGAACCTGAAGAAGCCGATCAACCGCCCATACTCGACTTTTTCTATACCTTGCTGCTGATGATGTTGGCAGTGATCCTCGTACTTGGCAGTTTCGCGATCCAGGCATCCAGCGCTTCTAATTACGCCGAAGTCATCCTGAAGGTGATCTTCGGGCTTGCGTTCACCTTGCTGACCATCAGCTGGCTATGGAATCCGCGCGCAGGGTTCGCCGGCCTCGGCCAGTTGCTCTCGCGCTATTTACTGAGCGTGGGCATGCCTTTCGAAAAATGGGTACGTAATATCGCCGAACACGCGGAGCACGAATCCAGCGCCGAGCAGTTCACGCAGTCCGCCATGCTGGAGATCTCGACCCTGCCATGGGTCAGCGGCTTAAGCTGGATCACCGACGACGGACATGGCACATATGGCTACAAGGGCAGCCACCGGGCGGATTTCGAGTTCCATAGTTTCCATTTGTCGCTCTATACCAAATGGCCGCTGACGCCGGCGTTGACGATACACGTCAAGCTGCTGACGCAGATCGTCGGGGAATTCTATGAGGCGAAGCGACGCGAGGAAGCGATGCGTCAATCGGCTTACATGCAAGCGGTCTACGAGACCGGGGCGCGCCTGACACACGATATCAAGAACCTGATCCAGTCGATGAGTGCACTGTGCAGCGCTGCCGAGCAGACGCCGGATCACGAGAGCGAGCGCTTGCTAGCCCTTATGCGCCGACAGTTACCGCAACTCAATCAGCGGCTTGCGCTGACACTGGATAAACTGCAAGCCCCGCGCAAGGAAGGTGCCCGCATGGTGGATGCCGGGCAATGGTGGACCGCGCTCAAGCAACGCTACAGCCAGATCGCCCATCTCACTTTCAGCGGCGAAGAGCCAATGAATGCGCGGGTGGATGCCGAAGTCCTGGATAGCGTGGTGGACAACCTCATCCAGAACGCCATTGAAAAGTCCCGACATCAACCCGCGGTCAAGATCCAGTGCACCATCTCGGAAAAGGATCGCTTCCATATCGATGTCACGGACTCAGGCAAGGCGATTCCAGTAGCAGTCGCAGAGCAGTTGTTCAAGAAGAACGTCAGCTCAGAGAGCGGACTCGGCATCGGGCTTTATCACGCGCATCGACAGGCCGCGCAGGCAGGCTACCATCTGAGCCTCGCGGATAACCGCGAGGGAGTGGTGAGGTTCCGGCTTCAGCACGGAAACTAGCAAGGCAACCGCGTTAGAGCGTACCGTAGGAGTGCAGGCCGGAAAGGAACATGTTGACGCCCAGGAAAGCGAATGTCGTCACCAGCAGGCCCACCAGCGACCACCAGGCCAACACCGGTCCACGCAGGCCCTTGACCATGCGCAGATGTAGCCAGGCCGCGTAGTTCAGCCACACGATCAGTGCCCAGGTCTCTTTCGGATCCCAGGACCAGTAACCTCCCCAAGCCTCTGCCGCCCACATGGCGCCAAGGATGGTGGCGATAGTGAAGAACGCAAAACCGACCGCAATCGCCTTGTACATCACATCATCGAGCGTTTCCAGACTCGGCAGGCGCGAGGCCAAGATGCCACGCTGTGCCAGCAGGTAGGCGAACGCAACCATGGCGGCCAGTGAGAATGAACCATAACCGATGAAGTTGGCGGGCACGTGGATCTTCATCCAGTACGACTGTAATGCCGGTACCAAAGGCTGGATCTCGTTGGCCTGGCGATCGAAGGTATACCAGAGGATGAAGCCGACGGCAGCGCTCACCACCAACAGCACGAAGCCTCCTAGCTGGCGCGTTTTGTAGCGCTGTTCATAGTAGAGATACAGCATGGCGGTGATCAGACAGAACAGGATGAACACTTCGTACAGGTTACTGATCGGGATATGCCCGACATCTGGGGCGATCAGATAGGATTCATACCAACGCACCATAAGTCCGACCAAACCCATCAGCACAGCTGACCAAGTCAAGCTGGAAGCGAATTTTCCAGCGAAATCCGATCGCGCGAACAAGGCGACCCAGTAGATCAGCATCGCCAGCACGAACAGTACGTTCATCCACATCACGGCCGACTGGCTCGATATCAGGTATTTGAGCATGAACACCTGGTTGGCCCGGCCAAGATCCGCATGGTATAGGCTGATCGAGAACAGGCTGACGGCACCGACGCCGATCACCAACAGGCGCAGCGGCTTCCATTGCCAGCCGAGCCAGCTGAACAGCACGGCCGCGCCGAACAGGAAGGTCTTTTCGTAAGCATCCATATATTGGCCGTATTGCATGTAGGCAAAGACCGCCCCCGCAACCAACACGAGCGCATAGAGCCAATCCTGCCAGCTTAATCGTTTGAGTAACGGCACTGGCATATCATCCAGGATAGCGGTGTTCATCGAATGCTCCTTCTTCAACTGGTGCGCAACAGCCTGTCCAGCTGTGCTTCATAGCGTTGGTATTCAATATCCAAGTCGCGATTCTTGCGGTTGGCCGACATCGCGAACAAGACCTCGCACGTGCCGGGTTTGACCAGCAGCCAGATTCGACGTTCACGGATGTAGATCATCGCGAAGATACCGAGCACCAGCAGCGCGGAACCGGAATAGACAAGGTTCTTGCCCGGCGACTTGGTCAGCTGGAGGCCACTGGCTTCGCGATGTTCGTATTGCTTGGTCTGCAGATAGAACGGCGCGCCGTAGAAATACAGGTCGCTGATGGCA
Organism: uncultured Nitrosomonadales bacterium; assembly: GCA_946481065.1. The sequence continues at coordinate 7,027 of CAMLMA010000017.1, read as the reverse complement.
TTCAGGCTTTCCTGCAGGAATTGCTGGTTCGCCTCGGTCGGCGCTTCAGGCGCTTTGCCACTGCGTTCACGGCTCAGGTTATAGGCTTCGAACGCAGCCCCATTGACGATCTTGAGATAGGTTTGTGCAGCCTTCTCGCGCTCCGCCTCCGGCACGGATTTCTCGATCATATCCGCGACTCGGGTATAACCACCGGCCGCGAAAGCTTTCAACAACTGCTTCACGCTGGCTTCGAACTGCTGCTGCGTGAGCTCAGCCGACGGCCGTTGACCGAAGGCCGCCTTGGCGAATCTCCGCGCGATCTCGGCATGCGCATCTTGGTCGAACAATGTCGCCCGCAGGTTCATGAAGCCTTCGATACCGAAATCCTCATCCGCCGGGATACGCAGATAACGAAAATCCTGTTGCGGATTATCACGCATGCCGGAGACGAAATAAGCTTTTCCGCTCAGCAGGAAAGGCTGCATGTAATTGATATATTCGCGCGCCTGCCCCTGGGTATCGCGCACCTTGAAGGTGACGCTCGGGCCAACGTTATGGGGCTTGCCTTTGCCGTCTGCCGACAGGTTGAGGATGTTGAAAAGACGGAAATCGTTGAATTCCAGGGTCAGCGCATCGTCGCCTTCGCCAAGGGTCGTTTTCTTGAAGATCGTGCCTTCGACCGCCAGCGGTTTGGTTTGGGTGCCGAACAAGCCCCAGACATTGAGTTTTAGCTTGGTACCACCGTCCTGGAAATCCGACTGGTAGATGGCGATGCCCTTGTAGATCAGCGGATGATTGACGCTGATGGTGCGGGCCAAAGGCTCTTTCAAGTCCGGGTCGACGATCAGCAGATCGCTTTCGAAGGACTTGGGCTGACCGGTCGCGTAATGCTCGATACGAAAATCCTTGAGCTCGATACGGAATGGCAGCTCCTGCACCAGGTAGCCATCCCGCATGCGCTGGAACGCGACATCGGCACCAGTACCTTCCGGCAAGGTCATGTTAGCCCGGAATGACAGGTTGGCCGTGGTCAGGCGGCTCTCCTTCGCCACTTGCGACACCGGGATATCGAGCGTCTCCACTTTCTTGTAGCCGAGCAACTCCTGCACCTTGAACGGCACATTGCCGTCGAGCAGGCCACCGATGCAGATGATGACGATCGCGGCATGCGTGAAGATGTAGCCCAATCGCTGGTAGCTACCAGCCTTGGCCGCGATCAGTTCGCTACCGTCGGCATGCTGTGTGGTCTTGAAACGGAAACCGCGCAATGTCAGGAACTGCTGCAGGCGCTGCCGGGTATCCGCTGCAGAATGTATCGATTGATAGACGCGCTTGTGACTGAAGGCGCGTAAGGATTTCTCAGTCGCGGTTTCACGGTATGTCTGCAGCTCACGCAGCATCAAGGGGCTGTTGCGATAGATACAGAGACTGGTGGAGATCACGAGGAACAGCAGGATCAACAGGAACCAGGCGCTGTGGTAGACGTCGTACAGCCCCAGCATCTCGAAGAAATCGAACCAGAACTGGCCGAACTGGATGATGTAATTGGCGTAAGGCTCGTTCTGCTTGAGTACGGTGCCGATGATGGAAGCGATGCCGATCACCGTCAGCAGGCTGACAGCGAAACGCATCGAGCTCATTAGCTCATAAAATCGTCTGGAGGTGGTGATTGCTGGCTTCAAAGCTGGCTCTGGAAAAATTTAAGGGTGGTCACGCCACCCTTAAACGTACCAAGGAAGAATCGGTTGTCCGCTTACTTCAAACCCTGGATGTAATCGGCGACCGCGGCCATGTCGTCATCCGACAGCTTGCCGGCGATCGAACGCATCATCTTCGCTGCATCGTTGGCACGCTGGCCCGCGTGGAAACTCTTCAGCTGGGCGACGATGTATTCGGCATGCTGACCAGCCAGACGCGGAAATTGTACGGGGATGCCGGCACCGGTAGGACCGTGGCAGGAGGCACAGGCCGGCACGCCGATACCCGGGATGCCGCCCTTGTAGATCTTCTCGCCGACAGAACCCTTGCCATTGCTCTTGGCTGTGCCGTCCTTGGGCGTCTGGCTACCGAAATAAGCACCCAGATTCTCCATGTCTTCCGGACTCAGGTTGGCGACCATGCCTGCCATGATGGGGTTATTGCGCTCACCAGCTTTGAAGTTCTTCAATTGCTTAGTGATGTATTCAGGATGCTGGCCAGCCAGTTTGGGGTAGAGCGCGATCGCACTGTTGCCGTCCGCGCCATGACATGCGGCACAAACCTGATTGACGATGGTAGCGCCCTTGGCTGCGTCACCTGCGGCCATGGCTGAGGTGGCGATAAAAAGACCGATTGCCGCCAATGCGATGTTACGGAAATTCATACCCTACTCCTGAATACAATATCGGTTGATGCTGAATATATAAAGCACGCCATTTTATCGAAAACCACGATATCGTGGTAGCATTTTCGGCCTTTCCAGAGATCGCTTCCTATGCCGCTTTTCCAAAACGCCGAATTCTTCATTTCTGCGCATCACTTGCGCGACCTGCCACCGGCGACCGGCATCGAGGTGGCGTTCGCCGGGCGTTCCAACGCCGGCAAATCCAGCGCGCTGAACACGCTGGCCAACCACAACCGCCTCGCTTACGTCAGTAAACAGCCTGGGCGGACCCAACTCATCAACTTCTTCAAGCTTGGTGGCGATCGCTATCTGGTGGATCTGCCGGGTTACGGTTATGCCAAGGTTCCTGAAGCCATGCGCCAGCACTGGCAGATGACGCTATCGAACTATCTCAGCCATCGCACCAGCCTGCATGGTCTGGTGCTGGTCATGGATAGCCGCCATCCGCTCACCCCTCTTGACCGGCAGATGCTGGATTGGTTCTGTCCCAGCGGCAAACCCGTGCATGTCTTGCTGACCAAATCCGACAAATTGTCGCGCAATGCCGCCGGACAGACCCTGCTCGCCGTGCGTAAGGAGATCGAGACGATCTGGGGCAACTGCTCGGTGCAACTCTTTTCCAGCCTCAAGAAACAAGGCGTGGAAGAAGCGGAATCCGTCATCGGCAAATGGCTGTTTCAGGCCGAAAGCAACGATCAAGCGGATTGAAGCGGCAGGCGCGAGAAAAGTCGCAATGGGCAAGAGCCCTCACTGCGACAAGGCATGATGCGCGCCAGCAATCACCTGCGGCGAAAGATGATATCCCAGACGCCGTGGCCTAGTTTGATGCCGCGGTTCTCGAATTTGGTCAGCGGTCGATAATCCGGCTTTTCGGCATACTTCTCGGCGGTGTTGGCCAGCGCTGGCTCGGCCTGCAACACTTCCAGTACCCATTCCGCATATTCCTGCCAGTCAGTTGCGACATGCAGGTAAGCACCCACTTTCAGCTTGCGGCATAGCCGCCGGACGAACTCGCCCTGGATCAGGCGACGCTTGTGGTGACGTTTCTTGTGCCAGGGATCGGGGAAGAAGATATGCACGCCATCAAGACTGGCATCCGCGATCATGTGGTCGAGCACTTCCACCGCATCGTGCTGGATGATGCGCAGGTTGCTGAGGCCGGCCTCCTGGATCTGCTTGAGTAGACTACCTACGCCTGGGGTATGCACTTCCACTGCCAGAAAATCCCGCTCCGGCTGGGCTTGCGCGATCCTGGCCGTGCTCTCGCCCATGCCGAAACCGATCTCCAGGATCTTGAGGCTGTCGGACCTGCCGAACAAGGCGGCGAGATCCAGTGGCGCGGCCGGATCATAGGGTACGCCAAACAATGGCATGCCGGTCTCCAGCGCACGCTGCTGCGCATCGGTCAGACGCCCCTGACGCAGCACGAAGCTTCTGATCGGGCGGTGCTTGACGTTGTTGTCTTGGTCTTGCATGGACATGGCTTCGAATGAGGAAGGCGCGATTATAGCGGACTCGTCCCGCGGGGTGCGGGCTTACAGCGCATGTGATTTATCGCCACGCACAAACCCGAGCAGCGGCGCGTCCTGGCCCTTGCTCAGGGCGAGCACCTTGAACAGTTCGCCCATCTCGGCCGGCGACAATAACTTCTGCGCTTGCGACGCCAGCCGCAGGTAAGCCGCGCTCCCGGCCGCGATTTGCCCAAGAAGCTCTGTGATGCCGCAGTTGATGAGGAACTGCGCCTGCGTGGTGTAGCCAGCGAGGCGCAGGCCATTGGCGACGCCGGCTTCCGCTGCGGCCGTGAAATCGACATGTGCCGTGATGTCCTGCAAACCTGGATAAATGAACGGATCGCCATGCGCGTGATGTCTGTAATGACACATCAAGGTGCCATGGTCCCGCTGTGGATGATAGTACTCGCGGCGCGGGAATCCATAATCGATGAACAGCAGCACGCCCCTTCGCAGACTTTGGGCAAGACTCGCGACGAGCGCGCCGGCCAATGGGCAAAGCTCGGTCAGGTAGCCGGCCGGCAAGGCTAATGGCGCAGCCAGCGCATTCAATGTCGGCGGCAGCGGATGCCGGTCTGACCAGACCAGCGCGTCACCTTCAAACGATACACCGCGCTCGAACGCATGTTCTCGCTGGCCGACGATATGCACCGGCAAGGCATCCAGAACCTCATTGGCCAGCACCAGACCATCAAAGCCGGACGGCAAGTGGTCGAGCCAGGTGATCCTGGCGAACAGGTCGGGCGGCAGCTGTGCCATCAAGGTCTGGCGCTGGATATCCTGTAAATATGCGCTCACTTCCAGGATCAGGTAATGCACCGGTAGCTGACCAAGGCGTTGCAGCTCCAGCAGGAGCTCGACGGCCAGTCGTCCGGTACCGGCGCCCAGCTCGAGGATATCGCCCTTGGTCTGTGCGCAGACCTGCGCCGCTTGCCGAGCCAGACACTGCGCGAACAGGGGTGACAGTTCTGGCGCCGTGACGAAATCTCCGGCGGCCCCGAACTTTTCCGCGCCGCCGCTGTAATACCCAAGGCCCGGCGCATAGAGCGCAAGCTGCATGTAATGCGCGAAATCGATCCAGCCTCCAGAACGGGCGATCTCTTCGCGGATATGCGCTACAAGGGATTGGCTATGGCGCAGCGCTTCCGCGCCTGGAATGGGCAATGGTGTCATATTGAATGGATTATAATGCCTGGATGGAACCCCGCATGAATTCTGGTCTGCAAGACAAAGTCGTATTGATCACCGGCGGCGCGAAACGCGTTGGCGCTTCTATCTGCCGTCTGCTGCACGCGGGCGGGGCGAACCTGATGATCCATTATCGAAGCTCGGTGGGAGAGGCGCGCGCCCTGCAATCCGAACTCAACCTGCTGCGGCCGAATTCGGCGGCCATCATCCAGGGGGACCTGCTGAATCTCAGCATCCTGCCAAGCCTGGTGCAGGAAACGATCCACCATTTCGGCAAGCTCGACGTGCTCATCAACAACGCCTCCAGCTACTATCCGACCGAGATCGGCGAGATCGACGCTACGCAATGGGAAGACCTCATCGGCTCCAACCTCAAGGCACCATTGTTCCTCGCGCAAGCCGCGGCGGCAGAATTGCGCAAGCAGCATGGGAACATCGTCAACATCACCGATATGCACGTCGAACGCCCGAAGCGCGGTTACATCGTCTACAGCGTGGCCAAGGCCGGCCTCATGACGTTAACCAAATCGCTGGCGCTGGATCTGGCGCCTGACGTCCGCGTCAATGCCGTCGCGCCGGGACCGGTGCTGTGGCCTGAGGACAATCCGCAATTCGATGAGGTGTATCGTCAGCGCGTCATCTCGCAGACCCTGCTCAAACGTATCGGCGAAGGGGATGACGTCGCCAAGGCGGTGCGTTTCCTGATCCAGGACGCCCCGTTCATCACCGGCCAGGTCATCGCCGTCGACGGCGGCCGCTCACTTAATTTATAAGGCTTTAGCCACGGATGATCATGGATAAATACGGATGCACCCCCGCGAAAACTGCGCAGCGGCATGCCCGGTCCCAATCCCTGTTGATCCGTGTCCATCCGTAGTTGGAATGATGCTCAGATGAAACACTACCCAGACGATGCCTCCGGCAATTTCCTCAAGCTGCGTGACCGCCTGATCAGCGCCACTGGCAAGGCCATCGGCGACTACAACATGATCGAACAGGGTGACACGATCCTGGTGTGCATGAGCGGCGGCAAGGATTCGCATGCCATGCTCATGTTGCTGCTGGCCTTGCAGGAGCGCGCACCGGTCGACTTCAAGCTGATCGCCATGAACCTCGACCAGAAGCAGCCGGGGTTCCCGGAGGATATTCTGCCGGAATACCTGAAGAAGCTGGGCGTGGATTACCGCATCGTCGAAGCCGACACCTACTCCATCGTCAAGGAGAAGATCCCCGAGGGCAAGACCACTTGTTCGCTGTGCTCACGCCTGCGCCGCGGCGTCATCTACACCACGGCCAAGGAGCTCGGTGCCAACAAGATCGCCCTTGGCCATCACCGCGACGACATGGTGGAGACGCTGTTCCTCAACATGTTCTTTGGTGCCAAGCTCAAGGCCATGCCGCCCAAGCTCTCCGCCAACGACGGTCAGTTGATCGTTATCCGCCCGCTCGCTTACTGCGCGGAGAAGGATATCGCCGCCTACGCCCGCGGGATGGCGTTCCCCATCATCCCGTGCGACCTCTGCGGCTCGCAGGAGAACCTGCAGCGACAGAAGGTGAAGGAGATGCTGCAGGCCTGGGAGCGCGAGCAACCCGGCCGTATCAACAACATCTTTCGTGCCATGGCCAATGTCGAACCCTCGCATCTGGCGGATACCGACCTCTATGATTTCAAGGGCATGAGCCAGGCGCTGGCGACGGATGAGGACCCGTTGTTCGGAGACATCGCCAAGGAAGACAACGCAGCGTTGAGTTTGGCGAGTACCGAGGGTACCCGCATCGAGTTCAAGCGCAATGCCGCCTGACGGTTGCCGCTCGGCAACGTCTGCCTCCAGACTCTTCGCATGGCATCATGTCGTGAAGTCGGAAGCTCGACACTTGCTCTGACAGCCCGATAAAAAAGCCAGCGATCGCTGGCTTTTTTATCGGGCTGAACGGTTATTGGAGAAGCTAGTATCGGGGATGC
>CAMLMA010000016.1 GCA_946481065.1 uncultured Nitrosomonadales bacterium | reverse complement strand
AAGGCGCAAAACCCAAGCGCATTCGTTACAAACCCATCACCAGATAAACTCGCCGCGTTGGCAGGTCATCAAGAGAACAGGTCTGGCGTTTTGCCAGGCCTGTTTTCGTTTGGGCCTGCTTGCTGTGACAACCACCGGGCCAGTACCCGCAGCACATAGGCGGTTTCCTGCACATCGAGTGCTTTGTCCGCCGGGATATGGTGCCATTTCTCCAGGCAGCCGCGACAGCATGTCGCAGTGGCATGTTGGGCGACGAACACCGGGTGTCCGCGGAACGGGGTCTGCTTGCCGTCGTTGGGGATATGCGCCGGCGCAAGGCGCTGGGCGATGAATTGCGCTGCGTGGCTCAGCACGACGGGCAGGCCCTTGTCATGCACATAGGCCAGATCCGGGCCGCGCAAGTGGAAACCGCGACGGAAGCGCGATCTGTGCAAGGCCTGGAAGAGGTCATCAAGATCCCGCATGACGTTTGGCGCGGCTAATGCAACTGGCTCAATTCCAGCCGTCGCAGTTTGGGCGCGAGCCTGGCCGTGGCACCGACCACCAGTAGCGTCATGGCCCCGCCGAAGATCACCGATGGGATCAGGCCCAGCAGTCTGGCCGAGAGGCCGGATTCGAAGGCGCCAAGCTCGTTCGACGAACCGATGAAGATGCCGTTGATCGCCGAGACGCGTCCGCGCATGTGGTCGGGCGTGGCCAGCTGCATGATGGTGGTACGCAGCACCACCGATACGCCGTCAAAGACGCCAGAGAGCAACAGCAGCAGACCGGCGACCCAGAAATCGACGCTCAATGCGAAGCCGATGATGGAAAGCCCGAAACCGGCAACGGCGACCAGCAACCAGCGCCCGGCGTGGCGATTGAGCGGATGGCGGGCGAGAAAGAGGCCAGTGACGACAGCGCCGATCGCTGGCGCGGCACGCAGGATCCCCAACCCTTCCGGGCCGTAATGGAAGACGTCCTGCACGAACGCTGGCAGCATGGCGACCGCGCCACCGAACAACACGGCGAACATGTCGAGACATTGGGCGCCGAGCACGATCTGGTTGTGATAGACGAAACGCAGGCCCTCGCCGATGCTCGCGAACACCGGTGAGCGTGGGGGCGGCGGTGGTTCCTTTACCTTCAGCCAGAGCAATGCCAGTGCGGCGCCGAGGCACAGGGCCATGGCAACGGCGTAAGCCGCCGTGGTACTGGCGAAGCCGACCAGCAGCCCGCCCAGCGCCGGGCCGACGACCAGGCCGATCTGGAAGATGGAGCTGCCGAGACCAGCGGCCCTTGCGTATTGGTCGCGTGGCAGGATCAAGGCGAACAGCGCGTTATAGCTGGGGCCGATGAAAGCACGCGCGACCCCGGTGACGGCGATCGATCCGTAGATCCACCAGGTCGGGTCGCCTGCAAGCCAGTGTAGCGATACGGCGAACAGGATGCAGGCATTGAGCAACAGCAGCAATGCCGCGAACACGCCGAATAGCCGTCGCGAGTGGTGATCCACCGCGTAGCCGGCGAACAGGGCCGTGCTGAAGTAGGGGATGACTTCGGCGAGCCCCACCAGGCCGAGGGCCAGCGGGTCATGCGTGATCTGGTAGATGTGCCAGCCAACGACCACGGCCATGATCTGGTAGGCGAGGACGATCTGCACGCGAAAGGTCAGGAGCTGCAGGAATGCGGCATTCAGGTAGTTGGGTAAACGCATGGGTGCCAGAGGGCTTCCGGGGGTTGATGACTTACAGGGTTCAAGTTACAGGGTTCAAGACAGCGCGATCAGGATCCAGGGTGGCGCGACTAGACCACTAGAATAAAAGACCGCTAAGATAAAAGACCGTTAGGATACCAGAGCTGATGCGGCGCCAGTGCAGGTATAATCATGCGGTTAGTGCAGTGAATAAGGCAGTAAGCCCGATATGACGGGCCGATGAGTCGCCCTTGACCTAGTGGGGTTCTGTCGAGATGGATTAGGCGCACTAACACTTACCGTTCACCCACCACTTATTGTTCACCACGCGCTGCCCACACTTCCCGCCCTGCTTCCTGGGCGCTCCACCTTCCATGTGTCCTACGCGTCATGCTCCTCGTGGCAGGGGCGAGCCCGAATGCGCTAATACGCCATATCCGGTAGCCGCATGATCTTGTCGATGGTCAGCCGCGCCATCGCCCAGGCCTTTTCGTGCCGCATGAACTGCTTCTCCTGCTTGCTGAACGGCAGGAACTGGCCGCCGTGCGTCAGCGAATACCTGAGCGAGGCATCCTCGTTCAGGTAAGCGATCACGACATCCTGTACCCGTTCTTCCCGGCATCGATATAACGACGGCATTACAGCTCCCCGATAGATGAATCCAGCCTATCGTATCAAGCTTTGGCGTCAAAGAACAATACGCCTGATGTGATGACTCACCAACCGGTGGTGACCACTATGGGCGCTCGGATGACATGAGCGTTGAAAAGCATATTGGCTCACGCTACATTAGAGATGGCCGCATGGTTCTGGGGAGAGCGGCGGCCTGCGGTTGCAGTAAAAACATACGCATACAAGACAAAGGATCTTGCGATTTTTTACGTCAACAAACAGCTACTGAAGATCACTTGGCCGTTCCTCGTGATCGTTCCCCTGCTTCTGTTGCTGAGCATCATCAGCGCCGAAGCCCTGTCTGCGGTGCGGGCCTTCGTCAACGGCGAGAGCCTGTGGTCGAAATCGCAGAAGCAGGCGATCAATGCCCTCAATCTCTACGCCATCTCGCATGACGAGCAGGATTACCGGGCCTATCTCGACGCGATCTCCGTACCGCTGGGCGATCGCCGGGCCCGGCTTGCGCTGAACCAGCCCAAACCTGATCTGGAGGCGGCTCATCGCGGTTTCAGCGCAGGCATGAACCATCCGGACGATATCCCGGGGCTGATCTGGCTCTATCGTGTGTTCAGCGACACCCCGCTGATGGAAAAGCCGATCGCCATGTGGGTCAGGGGCGACGCCTATATCGCCGAGCTCAACACCGCAGCGATCCGGTTGCATAGCCAGATCGCAAATGGCGAGACCGATTTCCGGCAACTGAGGCCGGTGCTGGAGACCATCAACCGCATCAATACCGAACTGACGCCGATCGAGAATGCGTTCTCCTACAGCCTGGGCGAAGCGTCACGCGATGCCAAGCACCTGATCGTGCTGCTGACCTTGACCATCACCCTGCTGCTGCTCACGCTCGGTATCTATCTCTCGTACCGCATGGTGAACCAGAACGCGGCCGCCAACCAGGCGCTGCGCGAGAGCGAGCTGCGCTTGCGCGCCATCGTCGATACGGCGATGGATGCGCTGGTGGAAGTCGATGCCAACGGTATCATCACGCGATGGAGCAAGCAGGCCGAAGCCATCTTTGCCTGGCCCAAAGGCGAGGCGGTCGGTAAAAAGCTCTATGAACTGATCCTGCCTGCCAATTCGAGCAAGGCGCAGATCGAAGAGATCAAGGGCCTGCACGCCCAGTTGCCCGATGCGCACAACCAGCGGCTCGAGATCTCGGCCTTGCGCCGCGATGGCACCGAGTTTCCGGCAGAGCTGACCTTGTCCACCGTGAGCTGGGGCATGGAAGCCGAGTCATGCATCTTCATCCGCGACATCACCAAGCGTAAGGAAGCCGCCGAAAGGCTGATCCAGCTGGCGCACTTCGATAGCGTCACCAACCTGCCCAACCGCGTCCTGTTCCAGGATCGACTCGAGCAGCAGATCAAGAAGGCCAACCGCTCGTCGTTGCCGCTGGCGCTCATGTTCCTCGACGTCGATCGTTTCAAGGAGGTCAACGACACCCTTGGCCATCACAAGGGCGATGCCCTGTTGCGCGAGACGGCACGGCGGCTGCGCGATTGCGTCCGTGAGACCGATACCGTGGCGCGCATGGGCGGCGACGAATTCACCATCATCCTCAGCGATCTGGAAGACCTGACCAGCATCGAACGCATCACCCAGAAGATCCTGCGCCGGGTGGCCGAGCCTTACGATCTCGGGGGCGAGCTCGCCTATGTCTCGGTCAGCATCGGCATCACGCTGTATCCGAACGACGCGCAAGCGGCCGATGCCCTGCTCAAGAACGCCGACCAGGCGATGTACCTCGCCAAGAAGAACGGACGCAACCGTGCGAGTTATTTCACCGCCGCCATGCAGGAAGCCGCTCAGCGACGTCTGATGCTGGCCAACGATCTGCATGCGGCCATCACCGATCACCAGTTCAAGGTCTATTACCAGCCCATCGTGCAGTTGAGCGACGGCAAGATCATCAAGGCCGAAGCGCTAGCCCGGTGGGCTCACCCGACACATGGCCTGATCAGCCCTGTCGATTTCATCCCGATCGCGGAAGAGACCGGCATGATCGTCGATATCGGTAACTGGGTGTTCCGCACGGCAGCGAGGCAGGCCATGCGTTGGCGCGACAGATTCGATCCGGCTTTCCAGGTGAGCATCAACAAATCGCCGATGCAGTTCCAGTACGCACGCGAGCAAGACGCCTCCTGGGTGACCCAGATCGCGGCGCTCAAAGTGTCGGGCGCGAGCATCGTCGTCGAGATCACCGAAGGCATGATGATGGACCTTAACGACAATACCAAGGCCAAACTCATCGAGTTCCGCGACGCAGGCATCCAGGTGGCGCTGGACGACTTCGGCACGGGCTACTCCTCGCTCTCCTATCTCAACGAGTTCGATATCGATTACATCAAGATCGACCGCAGCTTCGTCAAGGACCTGCATGCCGATACCGACCAGATGGTGTTGTGTGAAGCCATCATCGTCATGGCCCACAAGCTCGGTATCCAGGTCATCGCGGAAGGGGTGGAAACGGAAGCGCAGCGCGCGCTGCTCCAGCAAGCCGGCTGTGACTATGCTCAGGGCTACCTGTTCTCACCGCCGATCCCGGTCGCGGCTTTCGAGGCCCTGCTCAAGCGCGCCTGACGCGATCAGGCGCCGCAACCTGCTTTAGCCTGCTGCGGCGTAGATATAGCGGCGCGACCACGGCAGCTGCTCGGCCCGCTGCCCCGCCTTCTGGCACAAGACCTGATAGATGCATAGCTGATCGTGCTGGAACGAGTAGGCGCAGCCGGCCAGGTACAAGCGCCACACCCGGTAACGCTCGTCGTCGATGGTGCGGCGGATCGCGGTCGCCTGCTGTTCGAAATTCTCCGCCCAGATCGATAGTGTGCGCGCGTAATGCCGGCGCAGGTTCTCGACGTCGAACACTTCCAGCCCGCCTTCCTGCATGGCGGCGATCGCGTTGCTCACGTGCGGCAACTCGCCGTTCGGAAAGACGTACTTGTCGATGAACTCGCTGGCGCCGAAATTGGCGTCGGCTTCGTCGACGCGAGTAGCCGTGATGCCGTGGTTCATCGCCAGCCCGCCTTCGTTGAGCAGATCGTGGACGCGCCGGAAATACGGGATCAGCTGCTTGCGGCCAACATGCTCGAACATGCCGACGCTACTGATCTTGTCGAAGGTCCCCTCCACGTCACGATAATCCTGCAAGCGGATCTCCACCCGGTCCTCGAGGCCGGCAGCCCGCACCCGTTCGGTGGCGAGGTCGAACTGGTTCTGCGACAGCGTGATACCGACGCAGCGCGCGCCGAACTGTTGTGCAGCGCGAATCACCAGCGCCCCCCAGCCGCAGCCGATATCGAGCAGGGTCTCGCCCGGTCGCAGCTGCAGCTTGGTCAGGATGTGGTCGATCTTTTTCAGCTGTGCGGTCGCCAGATCCTCGTCACCGTGCTCGAAATAGGCGCAGGAATAGACCATGTTGGGGTCGAGCCAGAGCTGGTAGAAGTCGTTGGATAGATCGTAGTGGAACTGGATCGCCTGCATGTCGGAGCGCCGCGTATGCGTGAAATAGCCGGCAAGGCGTTGCAGTTTGCGCGAATCCGACGGCGTATGTCGTACCAGGTTGAAACCGAGCTGGATGATGTCACTGAGCTTGCCTTCGACGTCGATCTTGCCCTTGACGTAGGCCTCGCCGAGTTTGCTCATGCTGGCGCCGAGCAGGTAGGGGATGGCGGCCATCTCCTTGATGTGGATGACGACCTCTGGCACGTTGAATCGGCCAAGGTCGAAATGCTGGCCGTCCCAGAGCACCAGTCGCGCGTGCAGGTCGGTGCGCTGCCGGATCTCGGAAGCCCACTGCAAGAGTCTCTTCTTCAACATGAATGCCACTCCTTATCGGTTGGAGGCAAGGTCACGCCGGGGGAATCATCATGCCAGAAAATAATATGGAAATCATGGTCTTGCAAAAGTTCCCCTGGCGCAAGCAGCGTATCCGCTGCACGCCCGGATGAAATTTTGCTACGCTGCGCCATGGCTGCCGTTCCCCCGCATGCGCTGGCGACCCGACTCGACCTGCACGATTATCCCGCGACCTTTCCGCTTGCACGTTCGCTCGCGCGGCGGATCCATTTCCATCTGGGGCCGACCAATTCCGGCAAGACCTATGAGGCCTTGCAGGTGCTGCAGCGCGCGGAATCCGGGGTCTACCTGGCGCCGCTACGGCTGCTGGCCATGGAAGTCCGCGATCGCCTGATGGAAGCCGGAGTGCCCTGCAATCTGGTGACGGGCGAGGAACGTGTGCTGGTGCCGGGTGCGCGGCACACGGCGAGCACGGTGGAGATGATGAACCCGGCCAGGCAAGTCGCGGTGGCTGTCATCGACGAGATCCAGATGCTGCAGGACGAATCGCGCGGCTATGCCTGGACTGCTGCCTTGATCGGCGCGCCAGCCAAAGACGTGTTCGTCTGCGGTTCCGAAGCGGTGACCGCACCCTGCATCAGGGCGATCGAAGCCATGGGTGAGGCATACGAGATCCATCGGCTCGAGCGCAAGACGCCGCTGGTGCTTGAGACCACGTCGCTGAGCGGCGCCCGTTATAACCGCTGGCGCGTGAAGGGGCATTTGCAGAAGGGCGATGCCGTCATCGCTTTCAGTCGCAAGGACGTGCTGACACTGAGCGCGCGTTTCAGGCAATGGGGGTTCGGCGTCGCCAGTATCTACGGGGCGCTGTCGCCCGAAGTGCGCCGTACCGAAGCGCGACGTTTCAGTGGCGGCGAGGCGGATATCCTGGTGGCCACCGACGCCATCGGCATGGGACTCAACCTGCCGATCCGTCGCGTGGTGTTCTCTGCCACCCATAAGTTCGACGGCGTCGCGCCGCGCAACCTCGACGCGACCGAAGTGCGGCAGATCGCCGGCCGTGCCGGTCGCTACGGTATCTACCCGACGGGCTATGTCAGCGCCTTCGAGGACGAGGAGCTGCTGCATATCGCCCATATGTTGAGTACGTCCGATCTCTCCACCATGCGCAAACTGCCGATCACGCCCAATCTCATGCACATGCAGGTGCTTTCCGAACTGCAGCACAATGGACGCCTGGGTGAGTTGCTGGCCTATTTTTCAGAACGTGTGGGCATCGACAGCCCGATCTTCGAGACGTCGACGCTGAATGTGCATGTTGCGCAAGGTCACCTGATCGACACGCATGCGCCCGCACTCTCGTTACGCGACAAGTTCACGTTCTCCTGCGCGCCGGTGTCGCTCGACAAGTCCCACGAACGCGATTATTTCCTCATCTGCCTCAAGCGCTACGCTGCGGGACAGGCGACGGCCCTGCCTGCGGCGCCGGAATGGCTGTCATCCACCAGCCCACGGCATCTGGAAGCGGCAGAAAACCTGGGCAAGGACTTGAGCCTCTATGCCTGGCTCTCGTTCAAGTATCCGCGGATCTTCTATCAGGGGGCGGAGATACCCGCCCTGCGCAGTCGTATCAGTCGATATATCGAAGCCGCCTTGCTGACCCAGGCCGGGTTCGGCGATACCTCCAGGGAACTGCTGTATGCCTACAAATGACAACGGCACCCACAGGTGCCGTTGATTGACGTAGCTTTGACCTGACGAGCGGTTGCGCCGCCGGGTCATGCAACCTTAGCGGTTGCAGACGTACATCGTGACTTCAAAACCGAAACGCATTTCAGTAGCAGCTGGCTTGGTCCACATGATCGTTCTCCTAGTTGGTTGGTTTTCTACTACGAACCGTGTCGCTTGTTCGTATGGGTCCACTATACCCAGCCCTTGGGTGTTTCCCTATGTCAGGGTCATGAGTCGGGCGTCGTGATAATCATGAATGACACCTGCATCTAAACCTTAGGGTCAGGCAGGATCAAAAGCCCAGCTTGAGCTTGATGCGACGAAAGATCTGGCACAGTACGCTGCCGTCGAGCTTGTAGTGCTTATGCAGGGGCTGTTTCACCTCCCAGCTGGCTTTCAGGCCGGCGGGGAACGTGACCAGGTCGCCCTTGCCGAAGGTCACGGGCTGGCCGCCTTCCGGAGTGATGACGCACTCGCCTTCGATGATGTAGGCGATCTCTTGTTCCGGGAATACCCAGGGGAAGACCGAGACCTCCTTGGACCAGGTCGCCCATTGGCTGACACCCAGGGTTTCGAGGCGGGCGGGATCTGGCTGATGTTCGACGATGATCTTTTGCATGATGGCCTTTGCGGGTAAAGCCGGCATTTTATAAGACTTATGGGCCATCACCCATGACAGGATGGAAAAAACCTGCGAGATGGCGGTGTCGCAGGTTTTTCGAACGCTCGCTGGTCGCGTCGTGGTCAGGCAGGGCCGAGCGCATCTGCGATCGCCCGCAACTCGGCCTTCGGGTCACTGTAGTCCTCGAACCGATGGTCGCCTGCGCGAGCGTACCAGTAGCGGCTGTTCCAGGCGTCACCTTCGATCTTGTGGAGCACCGCATGGATCCAGTTGGCATCGGGGTCGCCATAGTCCTGGGCGATCTTGTGAGCGGTATCCCAGTCGTCGGCGAGCGCGGCCTCGACGGCGGCGCGCAGATGCGCCTTATTGCTGGAAGAAGGCAAGTTTTTGGCTCCTTGGCAGACGTTTGAGCGAGGCTTCGGCGCTACTGGCAGTCGCCCGATCGGGGTAAGGCTTGCTCGCCAGGATCCGTAGCGGCGGATTGGCGCGCGTATACTTCGCGCCTGTGCCCTGCTGGTGCGCCGAGAATCGCGCTGGCAGGTCATTGGTGATGCCGGCGTAATACGCGCCGCTCTTGCATTCCAGCAGATAAAGAACCCAGCTCATACGCTATTTTTGCGCAATTGCCGGCGAGATGCCAGCCCGGCCGCCGGCCTTGAGCCAAGCCGAACATGCCAACCCGATCACCGCGCCGTGGCCGGCTGTGCAGCCTGGGTCGTGTCGCCCGCCCCTCGTCCTGCAGCATTGGCGGCGTCGAGATCGAACGTCACCGCGGCGATGAACAGCATGAGGCAGATGAACACTTTCGTCGGATAGGTTTGCATGGACACCTCCCATGGTCGTCTCGTCACTCAGAAGACGGTCAAAAGTACACATGGCAAAACATTTCCCCGAACCGATTCGAAGCCGACCATGCCGGCAAAGTTCCTAAGTTGGTTGAGCCGAACGGACTAGTTTGGCAAGATAGGGGTCTTTGGCACAATGGAACGGTACATGAACCAGCATTTACAAGCATTGACCCTGTCGCTGGCCTTGGCGGCCCTGCTCGCAGGCTGCAGCTCGATGGACAAGTACAATCCCTTCACCGATACGCCTGTCTATCAGGAGATCTCGCGCGCGCCGGCCGACGCCACCGAATACCGCTGCGAAGGGGAGAAAAAGTTCTATGTGCGCATGCTGGACAAGGGCAGCGACGCCTGGCTCATCTACCCGGATCGGGAAGTACGCCTGGAAAAGGCGGGTGGTAGCGGCAACCGCTATACCAACGGTGTGGCCGTGCTGGACATCAATGGGGACCAGAGCAGCCTGAGCGACGGCCCACAGATCGATTACAAGGCCTGCAAGGCCGCCAACCCCAAGAAATAGCGTGGATGCGAGCGCGGCCGACCTGCGCCGCCTGACCCTGCAGTTCCCTTATGCCGGCAAGGTCGACGCCATCTATCTGCGGCCGGCACGTCGGGTGCCGGCAGTCGCCACACAAGAGACTTTCGCCGAAGCCGGCGCCGGCCTGGTCGGCGATCGCAAATCCCACACGGTTTCCGGCCTGCCGCATGGCAGCAAGCGCCAGGTGACGCTGTTACAGGCCGAACACCTGCCGGTGATCGCCGCCTTGCTGCAGCGTAGCGCGATCGATCCCGCCCTGTTGCGCCGAAACCTCGTCATTTCCGGCCTCAATCTGCTGGCCGCCCGCAGCCTGTTCAAGGATCGCCCGCTGCAACTGCGGGTCGGTGCCTGCGTGCTTGAGATCACCGGACCGTGCGAGCCGTGTTCGCGCATGGAAGAGGTGCTCGGGACAGGCGGCTACAACGTCATGCGCGGCCACGGCGGACTCAACGCGCGCATCATCGAGCGCGGCGAGATCCGCGTCGGTGACGCGGTCACTTGCGTGGCGCTGCCTGCGGGCTGAGCGCTGGCCTCAGGGCTGCTTACCGGTTTGCGTTTTCAAGGTTTCCAGCGCTTCCTGATCGAGATCCCCAAGCAACAGGCTGAGCCGCGCGACCTCCGGCTGGTCGCCTGCCTGCGCGGCCAGTCGTCCCAGTCCGACCAGGCTTGCCGTATGCCGGCTATTGCGCGCGAGGATCGCCTCATACCCGGCCCTGGCCTCGGCGGCATGGCCTAGATGTTCAGACGACAGCGCAACGTAATAGCGGGCTTCGAGGTTGTCTGGCTCCTGCTTGAGCCAGGCTTGCGCGATCTGTTGCAACTCGCCCCAGGCTTCCTCCTGCAAGGGGAGTACTACGCGCATGAAATAGGGGCGCTGGTCTTCCGGCGCATCCCAGAAGGGCGTGCCCGGCTGGCTGATGAGAGGGTTCTGCGGTAGCGTCATGGCCTGCTTGATCCAGTTGACCGGCACGCCGTAGAAATAGGCGTTGCGGCCCGGGCTCTTGACCGTATTCATGCCGAGCAGCTTACCCTCGTCGTCGAAGATCGGGCTGCCGCTGGCGCCCATGACGAACGAGGCCGAGGTGCGGATGACATGGCTGCCGTCCATCGGGTAGAGCGCCTTGATCTGGCCGTAGGTGGTCAACGGCTTGGGCGGGCCGCCGGGAAAGCCGATCGAGAACACCGATTGTTCGTATTGCAGCTGATCGCTGTCGCCGAGCACGGCTGGCTTCAAGGGCAGGAACTGGAAGCGCAGGATGCAGACGTCGTGACGCCAGTCCTCCTGCACGGCGGTCGGCAGGTAGAATTCGCCGGAAGCGGTGATGTTGATGCCGTTGGAATCGGCCAGCACATGGCAATTGGTGGCGACCGTGTTCTCGGCGACCACGACTCCCGAGCCGACGCCCTGGCCCCCCTTGTTGGTGACGGTATTGACCTTGACGACCGAGCCCTTGAGGTAATAGACCGTATCGACACTGGGCTCCGCCAGGACGTTCTGGGTGGCCAGCAGCCCTAGCCCGAGCAGAAAGATTGCGCGCATAATGTTCCCTTCAAGACACATCCTAAACAGACCAGATCCCATGACAAGGATTCCCTTTACCGGACAGGCTTTGCAGCGCGTGCTTCGCCTGCTGCTGGCTACCGTATTGCTGCTTTGCGCCACAGAAGCGCTGGCCGACCGGCCGCCAGGCTTCGTTTACCTCGACGAGGCGATCCCCACCATCCGTCTCGAGATGCGCTACGCCTCCAACGACAATTTCATCGGCCGCCCCATCGACGGATACCAGAAACCGCGTGCCCTGCTGACGGCAGAGGCCGCGCTGGCCCTGCTCAAGGTGCAGGACGCGCTCGCCGACTTCAAGCTCGGGCTCAAGGTCTACGACGCCTACCGCCCGCAGCGGGCGGTGAACGACTTCCTGCGCTGGGCTGCGGATCCTGCCGATACCAGGCAACGCGCCGAATACTACCCGGAGGTCGAGAAACCGGACCTCTTCAAGCAAGGTTACCTCGCCGAACGTTCCGGGCATAGCCGCGGCAGCACGGTCGACCTGACCATCGTCGAACTCGACAGCGGAAAGGAACTGGATATGGGCGGCAGCTACGATTATTTCGGCCCGCTTTCCTGGCCGACGTCCACCTTGCCAACCCCGCAACAACGCGCGAGCCGCATGTTGCTGCAATCGGTGATGCTACGTTTCGGCTTCGTGCCCTATCCGCAGGAGTGGTGGCATTTCACCCTGAAAGACGAACCCCACCCCGACCAGTATTTCGACTTTCCGGTCGAATGAACGAACGGCGGCATTAGCTGCGCCAGCCAGTGCCAGCGGGCGATCAGCCCAGGACTAGCGGCCCGCTTTGCAGGCGATCTCGACTTCGCGCTTCTGCTGTCCGCGCATCTCGATCTGGTTGGCGATATCGAACCCACCCGGGCAGATCGCGCGCGCCTGGTCCCAGCAGTCCTTCCATTGCAGGAAGCCGCTGCAAGTGAGCGTGGTCCACTGACGGGTGTCAGCCTTGCCGGCAGGCGTGGCGCAAGCCGACAGCAGCATCAGCGGCAGGGCGATGAGGATAAACCGGATATGCGTCATGATAGCGATCCTGCGAGTTGGGTCAGTTCTACGACTATGCGCGGACCCTGAAGGTTCAGTGGCGGCGCAGGCGAAGCATCTCCACATAAATTTACCGTGAGCTGCGCTGCGCTTCGAGCTAAAATGTCTGCCTAATCAAGTCACTTATAAAAACCGATCGCGCGAGGAGCCCCATGCTGATTCAAAGCCATGTCGTTGATTTGCCCACCCCTACCGGTGTCATGCGCACCTATGTGCACCGCCCGGTGGCCGAAGGCCGTTATGCGGCCATCCTGTTCTACTCCGAGATCTTCCAGCAGACCGGTCCGATCGAGCGCGCCGCCAAGATCATGGCTGGCCACGGCTACGCCGTCCTGGTGCCGGAAGTGTTCCACGAGCTGAACCCGATCGGCACCGTCCTCGGCTATGACGATGCCGGCCGCGAGAAAGGTAATGCCGATAAGGCGGCCAAGGACGTGCAGGGTTACGACAGCGACAACCGCGCCATGATCGAGTGGGTGCAGGCCCAGCCATGGTGCTCCGGCAAGGTCGGCGCCATGGGCTTCTGCATCGGTGGCCACCTGGCGTTCCGTGCCGCGTTGCAGCCGGAAGTGAAGGCCACGGCCTGTTTCTACGCCACCGACCTGCACACGCAGATCATCCCCAACAAGCCCGGCCAGCACAGCATGGAACGCCTCGCCGATATCCAGGGTGAGCTGCAGATGATCTGGGGCAAGCAGGACAACCATATCCCGACCGCAGGCCGCGCCCAGGTCTACCAGCAATTGACCGACGCCAAGCTCACCTTCACCTGGCACGAGTTCAACGGCCAGCATGCCTTCATGCGCGACGAAGGCGAGCGTTACGACCCGGAACTGCAGATGCTGGGCTACCAGCTCGCGCTGTCGATGTTCACGCGTACCCTGCGCTAGGCAAATCATCGAACGCATGGCGAACCGGCTATATGCCGGTTCGCTATATCCTTAAAATCAAAGATTATTTCCCTGCATGGCCGTTCGGTGCCATGCTGTAGCACTAGTCTCAAGATCGAAAGGAACAGTAAATGGCTACATTACGTCTGGGCGATACCGCCCCTGATTTCACGCAGGATTCCAGCATCGGCCCCATCGCCTTCCATCAATGGCTGGGCGATAGCTGGGGTGTGCTGTTCTCGCATCCGGCCGATTTCACGCCGGTCTGCACCACCGAGCTCGGCGCCACCGCCAAGCTTGCCGAGGAATTCAAGAAACGCAACGTCAAGGCGCTGGCGTTATCGGTCGACCCGGTGGAATCCCACCACGGCTGGATCAAGGACATCAACGAGACCCAGGGTTGCACCGTGAATTTCCCCATCCTCGCCGATGCCGACAAGAAGGTCGCCACGCTGTACGACATGATCCACCCCAATTCGCTGGCCAACGCCACGGTGCGTTCGGTGTTCATCATCGACCCCAGCAAGAAGATCCGCCTGACCCTGACCTACCCTGCCAGCACCGGGCGCAATTTCAACGAGATCCTGCGCGTGATCGATTCACTGCAGCTGACCGATAGCCACAGCGTGGCCACGCCCGCCAACTGGAAGGACGGCGACGATGTCGTGATCGTGCCATCGCTGCAGGATCCGGACGTGCTCAAGGCCAAGTTCCCCAAAGGCTTCAAGGCCGTGAAGCCCTATCTGCGCATGACGCCGCAGCCCAATAAATAGGCTGTTCGCCGCATAAAACCCGTTGCAATAAAAAAGCCACCGCAGGGTGGCTTTTTTATTGGGCGCGCAAGGCCTCGTGAAGGATCAGCCTTCGCTACTCCACGCTCTCCCAGGCATTCACTTGCTGTGCCGGGACGATATGCCGGTAATGGTGGTAACGCCCGCCTAACCACAGGCAGAGGCCGATCAGCGCGAAGACCAGTTGGCCCAGCGCCAGCCATAGCACCGAATGCACGAGGAATGGCGCGATCAGGCCGGAGACCGCCGCGCCCAGCATGGTCTGCGTGAACGATTGGCAGGAAGCCACCGTCCCGCGGATCTCCGGAAACAGGTCCATCACCAGCAAGGTCAGGATCGGCGCCACCACCGACATGCCGAAGGTGTAGAAGAACAGCGGCAGCACCGACCACGGGATGGCTGGCGGGAAATACAGGTGATAGAGCACATTGCCGATACCGGCGCCGATCAGCAGGGTATAGCCGAGGAACAGCAGGCGCGGGATGGAGACCTTGCCTGCCAGCCGGTTGGCGGTCAGCGCGCCAAGGAAGATGCCGGCGACGGCGGGTACGAACTGCCAGGCGAACTGGTCCGGCCCCAGGCCGAGATGCTGGGTGATGAAGACGGGTGCCGCCGCCACATACAGGAACAGGCCGGCGAAATTGAAGGCGATGGCGCCTGCCTTGAGCTGGAACGCCAGCGAGCGAAAGATCTGCGTGTAACTGCGCCAGAGGAACTGTGGCTCGAACGGGGTGCGCTGCGATGCCGGCAAGGTCTCGGGCAGTCGCTTGTAGCAATACCAGAGCAGCATGGCGGTGTAGGCGAAGATGGCGAGGAAGATGGTGCGCCAGTCGTAGTGCTTGACCACCCAGCCGCCGAAGATCGGCGCCGCCGCCGGTGCGGTGGCGAAGATCATGGTCACCAGCGAGAGCAGCTTGGCGGCCTCGGCATCGGCATAGAGATCGCGGATGATGGCGCGGCCCACCACTACGCCGGCACCGGCGGAGACCCCCTGCAGCACGCGGAACGCCCACAGGTATTCGATGCTGTGCGAGGCGGCGCAGCCCAGCGTGCCGATGGCGAACACCGCCAGCGAGACGAGGATGATGTTGCGCCGGCCGAAAGCGTCCGACAAAGCGCCATGCCAGAGGATCATCACGGCGAAGGCGAACATGTAGGCGGTGAGCGTCTGCTGCACGCCGATGAGGTCGGTGCCCAGCGATTGTTCGATGTTGGGGAACGCCGGCAGGTAGGTATCCACCGAGAACGGGCCGAGCATGGCAAGGGCCGCCAGCATCATGGCGAGCAGGGTGCTGGTGGGCAGCAGGACGCCGGATGGCGGCGCGGATGACTTTTCTTGGGGTTTGAGCGACATGCGCAACTATAACAATGAAGCCCTGGCCGCGGAAACCGCGCTCATTGGCCGGACCTGTCGTTGGCTGCGCTGCCACCGTCCGTCGTGCGCTCCTGCCAGCCGCCGCCCAGCACCTTGTACAGGGTCACCTGGTTACTCAGGGCCGTCAGCTTCAGCGTGATCAGGTTCTGTTGCGCGGCATACAGGCTGCGCTGGGCATCGAGCACGTTGAGGTAGCTGTCGATGCCGCCGCGATAACGGGCGTCGGACAGCTGCAGGCCTTCGTCGCTGGCCTTCACCAACGCGGTTTGGGCATCGAGCTGTTGCGCCATCGTCTCGTGCTGCGCCAGGGCGTCTGCCACCTCGCGGAAAGCGACTTGGATGGCTTTCTCGTATTGTGCGATGGCGATGTTCTTGCGCACCTCAGACAGCGTCAGGTTGGCGCGATTGCGGCCGCCATCGAAGATCGGCAGGCTGATCTGCGGAATGAAGGACCAGACACCGGAACCGGCGCCGAACAGGCCCGACAGCGAACTGCTCACGCTACCGACGCTCGCGGTCAGGCTGATGGATGGGTAAAACGCCGCCCGTGCCGCGCCGATGTTGGCGTTGGCCGCGCGTAGCGCCCGCTCTGCCTGCAGTACGTCAGGGCGTTGCTGCAGTACCTCAGAGGGCAGACCGGCCGGCAGTTCGGCCAGCGCGCTGACTGGCACCAACGCGGCCGGTGTCGCCAGGTCCTGCGGCAGCGGCGCGCCGACCAGCAGGGTCAGGGCGTTGCGGTCCAGCTTGACCAGGCTCTTGTAGCGCGCGATCTCGACGCGCGCCGCCTCCACCGTGGTCTGCGCCTGGCGCAGATCCAGTGCCGAACCCAGCCCGAGCTCGAACTTGCGCTGGATGAGATCATAGGAATCCTGCTGGCTACGTAGCGTCTCCTCCGCCAGTTTCAGGCGCTGATCGTCGGCCGCCAGCGTCAGCCAGGCCGTCGCCACTTCGGCGACCACCGAGATCTGCGCACTGCGGCGCGCTTCCTCGGTGCCGAGATAAAGCTGCAGCGCCTGCTCGTTGAGGCTGCGGATGCGGCCGAAGAAATCTAGCTCGTAGGCGCTGAAGCCGAGTGTCGCGCGATAGGACCGCGACGCACTGCCGCCCCCGTTGTTACCTGTGCTGGTGCCTGTACCGGTCGTGTTCGAACCATTCGCGTTCGTCGATCCGCTGGACCCGAGACCGGAGACGGTCTCCTGGTTGATCTTGCTGAAGCTGGCGTTGACGCTGGGGAAGAGGTCTGCACGTTGCACCTGGTAGAGCGCCCTTGCCTCTTCGATATTGAGCGCCGTCACCCTGAGGTCACGGTTGTTGTCGAGCGTCAGCGCGATGAGGCGACGCAATTGCTCGTCGATGAAGAAGTCGCGCCAGCCGATATCGGCCACGCGCTGATCGCCCGTGGTCGTAGGGCTGCCCCACTCCTGCGCGACCGGCGCGGCAGGTCGCTGGTAATCAGGCGCGAGGCTAAGGCAGCCACTGACGATCAGCGGCAGGGAAAGCGTGAACAGGCGACGGATGGCTGGAGAGGTCATGGGGTTCAATCTATTCTTGCCCGGCAGGTTTAACCGGGAACCAGGTACGGATCAGCACATAGAACAGCGGCACGAAGAAGATGCCGAGCAGCGTCGCCGTCAGCATGCCGCCGAGCACCCCGGTGCCGATGGCGCGACGGCTGGCTGCACCGGCCCCGGTGCTGAAGGCAAGCGGCAGCACGCCGGAGATGAAGGCAAGCGAGGTCATGATGATCGGGCGCAACCGCTGGCGGATGGCGAGCAGGATCGCGTCTAGCAGCGCCATGCCCTGTTCCTGCAACTGCTTGGCGAATTCGACGATGAGGATGGCGTTCTTGGCGGCAAGGCCGACGGTGGTGAGCAAGCCCACCTGGAAGTAGACGTCGCCCGACAGGCCGCGCAGGGTCGTTGCCAGCAGCGCGCCGAAGATACCCAGCGGCACGATCAGCATGACCGAGAACGGGATCGCCCAGCTCTCGTAGAGCGCGGCCAGGCAGAGGAAGACGAACACGATGGAGATCGTGTAGAGCAACGGTGCCTGCGAACCGGAGAGCCGTTCCTGGTAGGATTGCGCCGTCCAGTCGATGCCGATGCCCTCCGGCAGCTGCTTGACCAGGGTTTCGACCGTTTGCATGGCTTCGCCGGTGCTCACGCCCTTGGCTGCTTCGCCGACGATCTCGACCGATGACACACCGTTGTAGCGTTCGAGCAGCGGCGAGCCATAGGACCAGCGACCGTTGGCGAATGAGGAGAACGGCACCATCTCGTTGCTGGCATTGCGTACATACCAGGCGTCGATATTGTGCGGCAGCATGCGGTACGGGGCGTCGGCCTGCAGATAGACACGCTTGACGCGCCCCTGGTTGAGGAAGTCGTTGACGTAATTGCCGCCCATGGCGATCGACAGCGTGCTGTTGATGTTGGTCGTGGACAAGCCGTAAGCACCGGCCTTCTGGTCATCGATGTCGACCCGGAACTGCGGCGTGTCGTCGAGCCCGGTACTTCTTACCTTGTTCAGCTTGGGATCGCCGTTGGCCATGTCGAGGAACTGGTCGCGTGCCCGGATCAGGGCGTCATGTCCACGGCCGGCCAGGTCGCGCAACTCCATCGTGAAGCCTGCGCTCTGCCCCAGGCCGCGCACCGTCGCCGGCTGGGTGATGAAGATATGGGCGTCGCGGATGCGAGCGAGGTCCTTGGTCGCCTGCTGGGCGATGGCGGCCGCGCTCTGGTTATCGGCCTTGCGCTCCGACCAGTCGCGCAGCTTGATGAAGGCGCGCCCCGAATTCTGGCTACCGCCACCCCCCTGGCCCATGCCGGTGATGCTGACGATGGCGCTGATGACTTCCGGCTTGGCCATGAAATAGGCCTCGATCTGGTCCATCACCTGCTGCGTGCGGTAGTCGGTGGCGCCCACCGGCAACTGCACGTGCGCGAACAGGATGCCCTGGTCTTCACCCGGCAGGAACGAGGTCGGCAATCGCACGAACATCAGGGCGAGTGCGCCGGCGATAGCGCCATAGACGATGAGGGTCTTGCCCTTGTGCCGCAGGATACCCCGGACGCTGCCCAGGTAATTGCGTGAGCCGCGATCGAACAAGCGATTGAACCAGCCGAAAAAGCCGCCGGTGCGATGCGGGTGGTTGGGGTCGACCGGTTTCAGCAGGGTCGCGCACAGGGCAGGCGTCAGCACCAGCGCCACCATCACCGACAGCAGCATGGCCGAGACGATGGTGATGGAGAACTGGCGGTAGATGATGCCGGTGGAACCGCCGAAGAACGCCATCGGCACGAACACGGCCGACAATACGAGGGCGATGCCGATCAGCGCGCCCGTGATCTCCTGCATCGATTTGCGCGTGGCCTCTTTCGGCGACAGGCCCTCTTCGCTCATGACGCGCTCGACGTTCTCGACGACGACGATGGCATCGTCCACCAGGAGGCCGATCGCCAGCACCAGCGCGAACATGGTCAGGGTGTTGATGCTGTAGCCGAACACCGCCAGCACGCCGAACGTACCCAGCAGCACCACCGGCACTGCAATCGCCGGGATCAGCGTCGCCCGCCAGTTCTGCAGGAACAGGTACATGATGAGTACCACCAGCAGGATCGCCTCGACCAGTGACTTCACCACTTCCTGGATCGAGATGCGCACGAATGGCGTGGTGTCATAGCCCACTTGCACGCGCAACTTGAGTTCCGACGGGAAATAAGGCTTCAGTTCGTCCAGCTTGGCCAGTACGGCCTCGGCCGTTTGCAGGGCGTTGGCGCCTGCGGTGAGGCGGATGCCCATGGCGGCGGAAGCCTTGCCGTTGAAATCGATGCGCGGCGTATAGCTCTCGGCGCCGAGCTCCACGCGCGCCACATCGCCGAGCTTGACGATGGCGCCGTCGGTCGTCGACTTGAGCACGATATCGCGGAACTGTTCCACGGTCTGCAATTTGCTGCGCGCCGTGACGGTGGCATTGATCTGCTGACCGGGCGCCGCTGGCAAGGCGCCGAGCTGGCCCGCCGAGACTTCCGTGTTCTGTGCCTGGATGGCGGCGCTG
>CAMLMA010000015.1 GCA_946481065.1 uncultured Nitrosomonadales bacterium | reverse complement strand
CCGCTTCGGCGAGAACCTGCCCAAGACCCGCTCCGGCAAGATCATGCGCCGCCTGTTGCGCTCACTGGCCAAGGGCGAGGAGATCACTTCCGATATCTCCACGCTTGATAACCCGGCGATCCTGGAACAGCTGAAACAAGCCGTGTCCTGAATCTGACGATCGCAATATAAAAAAACCGGCCACTGGCCGGTTTTTTCTTTTTCACACCCCCCTGCCGATGAACGATGGCCCTGACTTGACCTGCCGGTAACGCTGTAAGGCGCGGTTGCGTCGCTTGTGCAACCAGATGACGATACCGGTAAGCGACAGCATCGCCACCACCAGCCCCATGATGGAGATCATGATACGGCCCGGTAAGCCAAGGATGCGGCCCGAATGCAGCGGGAACTGCGCCTGCATGAAGATATCGCCAGCGCTGCCCGTACCGGGAATCTTGGCGCCGATCGGCTTGCCGTCCTTGCCATCGAAATAGAGCCAGGGATTGCCGAGACCGCCGTCGCCATGGTCATTCTCCGGCTGATAGAACCCAACGCCGTAGACGCCGAACTCTGGGGAATAGAAGATACCGCCCGCGGGGTCCGCGATACCTTGCTTTTTCGCTTCGGCCTTGGCGATCTCGAGGACTTGTTCGCGACGAACGATCGGTTCGATCGGTTCGTCAGCCGGGTTAGGCGCGATGGTCGAGAACGGATCCGGCGTCAGTTTTGAGACCTGCGAGACGATAGGCCGCATCACCTGGTAGTTAAGGTTCATGGAGACTGAAGTCACCGCCAGCACCAGCAATAACAACCAGACCCAGACGCCACCCGATCGGTGCAGGTCGAAGTTGAGCGGGTAGCCGCCGCGTTGCCAGCGGAAAGCGAGCGACTTCTTCCAAACCTGCCAGCGCGGGAACGACAGCCATAGCGCCACCATGCTGTCGAAGACCCAGACGATGCCGACGATGCCCATGAACAGGACACCCAACTCGATGCCCCAGCCATCTGGGATGTGCATGCTGTAATGCAGCTTGTACAGGAATGGCAGCAGGTTCTCACGCGTGAGCGCCACTTCGCCCCACATGCGCTTGCCGAGCAAGCGGCCGTCCTCCGGGTTGAAGGCCGCCTGGTCATAATCCACGACGTAAGCCTTGCCCGTCTCGGGATCGACACGCGGCTTAAGGGCTACCTGGAAGGTATGCCCAGCCTCGGTATTGAGCGGCATGAATGTCACCATCATGCGCGGATCGCTCTCCTCAATGAGGTCCGCCAGCATCAGCGGCGGCAGCGCTTCGCCGTGACCTTCAAACTTGAATAGCCTGGGATTGAGCCATTCATCGAGTTCATGATCCCAGGAGATCACCGCACCGGTAAGCCCGGAGATGAACAGGAACACCGCCGTGAATAGCCCCAGCCAGCGATGCGTCAGCACACCTAGTTGTCGCATGCGAACCCGCCTTCCTACCAGTAGTAGGTCGCGCTGGCGATGGCCTGGCGACGCGCGCCCAGCCAGCAATCGCCGCGAGAGATGCAGGTAGAGACGTATTCCTTGTCGAACAGGTTGCTGGCGTTGAGCGCATAGCGCCAGCTGCCGTGATCGAGACCGATCATGGCGTCGAC
Organism: uncultured Nitrosomonadales bacterium; assembly: GCA_946481065.1. Next base: position 18,541 of record CAMLMA010000015.1, on the reverse strand, counting down.
CAGCGTCACGTCCGGGGTCTCCAGCACGCCGGTGGAATCATGCGAAGCACCGATGTAGCGCGCGCCGAGACCGGCACGAAAACCGTCGATACTGCCGAGCGAAAACCGTTTGATGCCCCACACCGAAGCCAAGTGGCGCGGGATGGTCTCGACCTGCTCGCCTTTCTCGTCAGCATTGTTGGTCTTGCTGTACTTGGCGTCGGTATAGCTGTAGGTGGCGATCATATCCAGGCGGTTGTCGAAGGCCATGAGACTTTCCAGTTCCAGCCCGCGGGTGCGGATCTCGCCCTTCTGCACCGAGAAGAACACGCTGGTCGGGTCCACCGTCAGGCGGTTGGTGTCGCGCATGTCGTAGACCGCGGCGGTGAATCGGCTGCGGCTGCCGTCTGGCTGGTACTTGAGGCCCAGCTCCCACTGTTCGCCTTCCTGCGGCGTGAACAGCTTGCCGTTCTTGTCGGTACCCTGCACAGGCTGGAAGGATTCTGCATAGCTAACATAAGGCGCCCAGCCGTTCTCGAAGATATAGCTCAGCGCATAACGTCCTGTGGTCTTGCGGTCGACCTGAGCATCACTACCCTCCGACTGGCGCTTGGCTTCATCTCGTCTCAGCCCGATGGTGGCGATCCACTGGCCGATCCTGATCTGGTCCTGCACATAGACGCCCGTCTGGAACTGCCGGCTCATCGGCAGCTGATAGCCGACGACGTTGGACAGGTCGACCGGGTTGTAGACTGGGTCATAGACATCGATGGGATTGCCCTGCGCGCCATCGGAAAAACCGCTGATGCCCTGACGGAAGCGCGAGTAATCAAGGCCCATGAGCAAGGTATGCTGGGCGAATCCGGTAACGAATTTTGCCTGTGCGTTGTTATCGAGATTGATGGTCTTGGCGTCCGAACGGCTGGCATCGACATAACGGTTGATGATGCGCTGGTTGACGTCGATGTAGGGATTCGCACCCCCAGTGAAGGAATTCGGATAAAGACTGCTGTATTTGTTGCGGCTGGAGGTATAGCGGAAATTCTGGCGCAAGGTCCAGGTGTCGTTGAGCATATGCTCGAATGACCAGCCGAAATGCGCCGATTGCGTCTTGTAACGGTCGAAGTCCGGGTCGCTGAGATAGGTATCGTATGGGATCTTGCCATTAGGGTTGGGTCGCAGGACGCCAGACCAGGGCAGGAATTGCGGCGTCGAACGACCGTCGTTGAGCTGGTACTGCGCGAGCAGGGTCAGGTTGGTGCGGTCGTTGGGACGCCAGGTCAGCGAAGGCGCGAACAGCACGCGCTGGTCGTCGGCATAATCCACCTGTGTGCCGGTCTCGCGCGCCAGGGTCACGACGCGATAGAGCAGCGTGCCGTCCTCATTGAGCGGCCCGGTCATGTCGGCATTGAGCTGTTTGCGGTCGTAATTGCCGAGCGAGATACCGATCTCGCGTTTGGCCACAGCCTGCGGCCGCTTGCTAACGAGGTTAACGATGCCGCCAACGCCGCCTGCGCCATAGAGCATCGACGATGGTCCGCGCAGGATCTCGACGCGTTCCAGGTTGTATGGGTCAGGCCGGGTCGTTTCCGTGTAGTAATTGTTGAGGCCACGCAAGCCATTGAGGTATTGCGTCGCTTCGTTACCGCGAATGGAATAGCTGTCGGCACGCGAATCGAGACCGTACTGATCAGCGACGACGCCGGCGCTGTAACGTAGCAGTTCCTGTACTGATTGTGCCTTCTGGTCTTCGATCTGGTCAGCCGTGATGACCGAAATGGATTGTGGCGTCTCCAGTATCGAGGTATCCGTCTTGGTCGCAGTGGTCGCACGTTTCGCCACGTAGCCGCGAACTTCGCTGCGTGCGGTCTCCTTTTCCGTGTTCGCCTTCACTTCGACTTCTGCCAAGGTCTCTTGTACGGGTGCTTCCGCATAGGCGTTGTGCTGCGCTGACATGGCGGATAGCAGCAAGGACAGGCACGTCTTGCGGTACCGGTTGTTCTGCATTTTTTATGATTCCCCTGTTGATGGATACATTGCTTTTTTATTCTAGATGCAAATGAGAATGATTATCAATACTTATTTTGGCGGCAAGCATGCGCCAAGGGGATTTCAAATTGACCTAGTTGGAATAAGGGGCAAAAGGTAAAATAGCGGTTTGCCCAGACACCGTAGCCATGTCCACCCTACAAGAAGAGATCCAGCGTCGGCGCACGTTCGCCATCATTTCCCACCCGGATGCGGGTAAAACCACGCTGACCGAAAAGCTCTTGTGGTTCGGCGGCGCCATTCAGGTCGCGGGCGAAGTGCGTGGACGAAAAGCCGCACGCCACGCCACCTCGGACTGGATGGAACTGGAAAAGCAGCGCGGCATCTCGGTCACATCCAGCGTGATGCAGTTCCCCTACCGCGAGCACATGATCAACCTGCTCGATACGCCGGGCCACGACGACTTCTCGGAAGACACCTATCGCACCCTGACCGCGGTGGACTCGGCGGTGATGGTCATCGACTCGGTCAACGGCGTCGAAGCGCAGACCATCAAGCTATTGAACGTCTGCCGCATGCGCGACACGCCGATCATCACCTTCATCAACAAGCTCGACCGCGAATCCCGCGCCCCGATCGAACTGCTGGATGAGATCGAATCCGTACTCGGCATGCAATGCGCGCCCATGACCTGGCCGATCGGTATGGGCAAGAGCTTCCGCGGCGTCTATAACCTCTATACCGACACCATCTCGTTCTTCGATCCGCATGCCGAAAAGGGCACCTCGGAGACCATCAAAGGCCTGGATAACCCACGACTGGATGAATTGATCGGTAGCCAGGCCGACGATCTGCGCATCGATGTCGAGCTGGTACGCGGCGCTTCGCACACCTTCGACAAGACCGATTACCTCAGCGGCAAGCAGACCCCGGTGTTCTTTGGTTCCGCCATCAATAACTTTGGCGTGCAATCGCTGCTTGACGCCGTCGTCGACCTCTCCCCCGCCCCCTTGCCGCGGCAGACGGCGACGCGGGCCGTGGCGCCGGACGAACCGAAGTTCGCAGGCTTCGTGTTCAAGATCCAGGCCAACATGGATCCCAAGCACCGTGACCGTATCGCTTTCCTGCGTGTTTGTTCGGGCCGTTTCGAACGCGGCATGAAGATCAAGCAGGTCACTACCGGCAAACTGCTTTCCGTGAACAACGCCATCACCTTCATGGCACAGGACCGCACGACCATGGATGAAGCCTACTCCGGCGACATCATCGGCATCCCCAATCACGGCACCATCAAGCTCGGCGATACCTTCACCGAGAACGAGGCGCTGAAGTTCATCGGCATCCCGTCCTTCGCGCCGGAATTCTTCCGCCGTGCCCGCATCAAGAACCCGATGAAGATGAAGCAGCTACAACTGGGGCTAAAACAGTTGGCGGAAGAAGGCGCGACCCAACTGTTCCGGCCATTGCTCTCCAACGACCTGATCCTGGGTGCGGTCGGTACCCTGCAGTTCGACGTGGTAGCGCACCGACTGGAACATGAATACGGGGTCGATGTGGCTTTTGAGGGCTACGACTGCTCCACTGCGCGGTGGTTGCGCGGTTCTGATGCCGATCTCAGGGCGATCGCCGACAAGTACGGCTTCAATGTCGCGCTCGATGGCGCCGATGAATACGTCTACCTCGCGCCTAATCGTGTCAATCTGCAGATGGCACAAGAGCGCTATCCGGATATCCAGTTCCTGGAGACGCGCGAGATCTTCTGAGCTGGCTTAGCCGCTTAACCCAATAAAAAAGCCCCGTTTCGGGGCTTTTTTATTGGAACTGATTGCCAGTTTTTTCGCTTGTCTGCCAGATGCCTAGGCCGCCAAGTCGCCAGCTGATTCGACCACCACCGCATAAAGATCGCGCGTCGCAGCCAGTGCCGCTGCCTGCACGGCAGCCGCCGGCACCACGCTGCCATCACTGGCCGGTAATGCGCGCGTGGCCGTCGCACTGGCGACGACGATGGGCGCGTAGCCAAGGTTGAAGCCGCCATGCGCCGTGGAGTTGATGCACATGTGCGTCATGAAGCCGGCGAGCACGATGTTCTGCACGCCCAGCGCCTTCAATTGCTGATCGAGCTCGGTCTGGATGAAGGCGTTCGGATAGTTCTTGGTGATGACGGATTCACCGCTGATCGGCGACACTTCGGACGAGATCATGCCGATATCTGCACGCACGTCATACGGGCTGCCTTCGCCTGCATCGTGCTGGATATGGATCACCGGCACCTTGAGGTCGCGCGCCATCTCCAGCAGCTTCTGCGCCTCGCGGATCGCGGGTTCCACGCCTTCCAGCTGCATGATGCCGCGCCGATAGGTGTTCTGGCAGTCGATCATGATGAGCGCCGAATCCTTGAGGCTTGGGGCTTGATGCCCAAGGCCGACAAGGTCACGTAATGTGGTGGTCATTGTGCTTCTCCTGAATTGGGTTGGTGACTACGGTGCCGCTTCGACAGGCGCGAGGTCGGCCAGTTCTTCATCAGTGAACAGTCGTGAACGGATCAGAAAGTGCTTGCCAGTGCCCTGCTCCAGCGAGAACTGTCCGCCATGGCCGGCGATAGCGTCGAGCGTCATGTGCGTGTGCTCCCAGTACTGGAACTGGAACTTCGCCATGTAGAACGGCACGCCGTGGACATAGCCGATCTTGACGTCAGAATCGCCGACAAGGAATTCGCCGGCCGTCAGGCACATGGGGGCGCTGCCTTCGCAACATCCGCCGGACTGGTGGAACATCAGCTCGCCGTGTTTCGCCCTGAGTTCATCGAGCAATGCTTCAGCCGCCGGTGTGGCGACGATGCGGGGTGAGTGCATAAGGAGTCCTCTGTTGGTTCGCTTTTCAAGTGTAACGCAATAAAAAACGGGTACGACCCCGAACAGATGTCGTACCCGTTGCGTGCTAACTGCAGTCGACGCTTAGAAGAAACCGAGCGCGTTCGGGCTGTAGCTCACCAGCAGGTTCTTGGTTTGCTGGTAGTGATCCAGCATCATCTTGTGGTTCTCGCGGCCGATACCGGATTGCTTGTAACCGCCGAACGCAGCGTGGGCTGGGTACAGGTGGTAACAGTTGGTCCATACGCGGCCAGCCTGGATGCCACGGCCCATGCGGAAGGCACGTGCGCCGTCACGGCTCCATACGCCGGCGCCAAGGCCGTACATGGTGTCGTTGGCGATGGCCAGCGCTTCAGCCTCATCCTTGAAGGTGGTCACGGACAGCACTGGCCCGAAGATCTCTTCCTGGAAGATGCGCATCTTGTTGTGACCCTTGAACACGGTCGGCTCGATGTAATAGCCTTCGCTCAGGTCGCCTTCCAGCTTCTTCTGCACGCCACCGGTCAGGAGTTGCGCGCCTTCTTCCTTGCCCAGGTTGATATAGGACATGATGATCTCGACCTGCTCGCTCGACGCTTGCGCACCGATCATGGTGTTGCTGTCCAGCGGGTTGCCTTGCTTGATCGCCTTGACGCGCTTGAGCGCACGTTCCATGAATTTGTCGTAGATGGATTCCTGGATCAGCGCGCGCGATGGGCAGGTACAGACTTCGCCCTGGTTCAGCGCGAACAGCGTGAAGCCTTCCAGGCATTTGTCGAAGTACGCGTCATCGGCGTCCATGATGTCTTCGAAGAAGATGTTGGGCGACTTGCCGCCCAGTTCCAGGGTCGACGGGATCAGGTTCTGCGAAGCGTATTGCATGATCAGGCGGCCGACCGAGGTGGAACCGGTGAACGCGATCTTGGCGATACGTGGGCTGGTGGCCAATGGCTTACCGGCTTCGACGCCATGGCCGTTGACGATGTTGAGCACGCCTGGCGGCAGCAGGTGTTCGATCAGTTCCATGACCACAAGGATGGAAGCCGGGGTCTGTTCAGCCGGTTTCATCACGACGACGTTGCCTGCAGCCAGCGCAGGTGCCAGCTTCCAGGCCGCCATCAGGATCGGGAAGTTCCATGGAATGATCTGGCCGACGACGCCCAGCGGCTCATGGAAATGGTACGCCATGGTCTCGTGGTCGATCTCGCTGATGCCGCCTTCCTGGGCGCGGATGGCGCCGGCGAAGTAACGGAAGTGGTCGATCGCCAGCGGGATGTCGGCGTTCATGGTCTCGCGGATCGGCTTGCCGTTGTCGATGGTCTCGGCGGTGGCGATCAGTTCAAGATTGGATTCCATGATATCCGCGATCTTCAGCAGGATATTGGAGCGTGTGGTGGTGGAGGTCTTGCCCCAGGCTTCGCGGGCGGCATGCGCCGCATCCAGCGCCAGGTTGACGTCCTTCTCGTTGGAGCGTGCGACACGGCAGAAAGGCTTGCCGGTCAGTGGGCTGATGTTATCGAAATACTGACCGTCGACCGGGGCGACCCACTTGCCGCCGATGTAATTGTCATACTTTGCCTTGAACGGCATTTTGGACGTCAGGTTCTTCAAGCTCTCAAGATACATTATCCATCTCCTCGTGATTATAGTTTTCCAATAACACCTTGACCTTGCGATATGCATGAGCAAATATAGTGTGCTAACCCATATAGCAGATTGCATGCCTGCCGCGAAAGTTTTATTACTGTCTGATTATTAATGTATTTTTTGATGGCAGTCGCCAACGCGCTGTGTCATCATCTCAAAATGAGACATTCAGGCCGTGCAGAGTGAGACACCGGAGATCCCCATGAGTCGTTCCAGCTATATCCACCGAATCCGTGACGCGCGCGAGCACTTCCTCGACCGCGGCGAAGTGCCGGAAGGTGTACTACCGGAATCGATCCAGCGCTCATGGAACCGCTGCATCCAGACAGGGCTCGCTATCGACCTCCGGCCCGAGACCGAACCGGCTGACACCACGCAACTCTCGGAACTGCGCGCGCGCAACTCGCAACTGCTGAGCCAGGCCCAGCCAGAGATGGAGAACCTCTACGCCCATATCTCGGGCACGCAGAGCATGGTCATCCTCAGCGACGCCGATGGCGTCATCATCCACGCGCTCGGCGACCGCGATTTCATGAGCAAGGCCCAGCGTGTCGCGCTGCAGCCCGGATTCTCATGGCGCGAGGATATCTCCGGCACCAACGCCATCGGCACCGCGCTGATCGAAAAGAACCCTGTGTTCGTCATGGGCGCGGAACACTATTTCGAACGCAACGGCTTCCTGAATTGCTCGGCGTCACCCATCCTCGATCCGCATGGCAACGTCATCGGCGTGCTCGACCTGTCCGGCGACCACCGCCAGCCGCAGGAGCACACCATGGCACTGGTGCGCATGTCTGCGCTCATGATCGAGAACCGCCTGTTCAACGCGCATTTTCTCACTGACATCACCATCCGTTTTCACACGCGGCAGGAGTTCATCGGCACCCTGTGGGAGGGCATCGCCGTGTTCTCGCCCGACGGCAAGCTGATGGCGATCAACCGCAGTGGCGCATTCCAGCTTGGCCTCGACGAGCAGAAGATCGCTGGCGTGGAGTTCGACCAGCTGTTCGACCTTAGTCTCGCCAAGTTCCTCGATATCGCCCGCCCGGCGCTGTCCAGCATCAGCAAGCTGACCTTGCGCACCGGCCTGCGGCTGTTCGTGCGCGCCGATCCTGGCATGCATACGCTCGCCACCGCGATCAGCATGCCGGGGCACCAGTCTCCTGCCAAAGCCGAAACACCGGCGACCCCTCTCGATGCGCTGGATAGCGGCGACGCCAACATGCACGGCATCATCACCAAGGCGCGCATGGCGCTGGGGCACGACATCCCCATGCTCATCGAAGGCGAGACCGGCACCGGCAAGGAGCTGCTGGCCCGCGCCATCCATGAATCCGGCCCGCGCAAGCAAGGCGCGTTCATCGCCATCAATTGCGCATCCATCCCCGAGGGACTGATCGAATCGGAATTGTTCGGGCATGAAGAAGGCGCCTTCACCGGCGCCCGCAGACGCGGCGCCATCGGCCTCATCCAGCAGGCGCATGGCGGCACCCTGTTCCTCGATGAAGTCGGCGAGATGCCGCTGGCCTTGCAGGCACGGTTACTGCGTGTGATCCAGGAGCGCGAGATCGTGCCGCTGGGTAGCAGCAAGCGCATCCAGGTCGACATCGCGGTGATCGCCGCCACCAACCAGCCCCTGCGGCAGCGCATCGCGCAGAACGAGTTTCGAGAAGACCTCTATTACCGGCTCAACGGCCTGCGCCTGGCGCTGCCGCCATTGCGCGAGCGCAGCGATCTCGACGCGCTGATCCGCCGCATCCTGGACCAGCTCGGCAAGCATGACATCCGTATCCGGCCAGATGTGCTGGAGCTCATGAAACGGCACCCGTGGCGCGGCAACATCCGGCAACTGGCGAATGTGCTGCGCGCCGCGGTGGTGTTCATGCAAGACCGGGAACTGGCCATGCATCATCTGCCGGAAGACTTCCTCGAAGAGCTGAAAAATCTGGAAACGCCGGATGCGAGCCCGCCCTCGCATGGCAATGGCGATATCGCCAGTTCTGAACTGGCGCTCATCAAGTACGCGCTCAACCTGCACGGTGGCAACATGACGGCAGCGGCCCGCCACTTGGGCATCAGCCGGGCGACCGTGTATCGCAAGGCGAAGCGCCTGCAACTGATCTAGGCCGCTAACCGTTCTTACCCCGGCTAGTTGCGCCGCGGGTCGCGCCAAAAAGACACGGCAATCCGCTCAGACTCAAGTTCGCAAGTCAGCCAGCTTTTCCATCAGCACTGCGTGCAGTTTGTCGCACAAGCGAAACACCCGCGTCACAATCGACCTTTACCCTTGCGCTGTCTTTCATTCTCGAGAAGCGCCATGGTCTACGAAAAATCGTACTCGGGTCACCAGGAACTCATCAATAACCAGCGAGCCCTGAACGCCCGGCAGCGTCAGGTGCTGATCATGATCGACGGCAAGCGCACCCAGGACGATCTGGCCCGCTATCTGCAGAATCTCGACGTGCCGGAGATCATCGCCGACCTCGAACGCCAGGGCTACATCCATACGCCGGGCAAGCCCGGCAGCAGCGTCAAGGCGCCCCAACATGCTTCAGGTTTTGGCCAGGCAAAACTGCCCCCGGCCGCCCCGACTGGAGTCGCCCAGCCTCAGGCGAATGCTAGCAGCCCAGCCTCCATACCTGCTTCGAACGACGCTGGATCTGCGTCAGGACAGGAACGTCCACTTGACTCCGGCACCTTGGCTGCGGTCAAGGTCATCCTCTCTATCAGCGCGAAAGAGCATCTGGGCCTGATGGGGCGGCCGATGATCGAAAAGATCGAGAAGATCCAGGATCGGGCGCAGCTGCTGACGGCGATCTCGCAATGGCACATGGCCATCCGCGAATCCAAATCCGGCCGCACGACCGCCTCGGTACTGATCGAGGAAGTGAACCAGTTGCTCAATAAATGAAGCCAGTCAGGCGTGGACCCTGATCAGCGCCTGAAGGCCTGCTGGGTTTGCGCCATGTGGTTTTCGATGAAGTGCGCGATACGATCCAGCAGCGCGCCGTCGCGCAAAGGCGCAGCCAGCTTCGCCACCATGTCCGCATGTCCCCAACCCGGATAGCTGCCGACTTCGACTTCGCCGTGACTGGCCTCGATCTTCTTGGCCAGCCGGTAAGTGTTACGCGGCCACACCGTGCCGTCATCCTCGCCAGTGAGCAGTAGCATGGGCGGGTTATCGCCATGCACGAAATTGATGGGCTGCGATTTTGGCCATTCCGCTTCCGGGCCGAAGATCTGCTTGAGGCGCGCGCTTTTCAGCGGCAGGAAATCATAAGGCCCGGAGAGGCCGATGACGCCGGTCAGGTCTGCGGGTGCGAGCTGCTCGGCTTTGAGGTAATGCGCATCGAGCGCGAGCATGGCGGCGATGTGGGCACCGGCGGAATGTCCGGCAAGGAACAGGCGGCTCGGGTCGCCGCCAAAATCGGCGGCATGGTCCTTGGCCCAGCGCACGGCCTTGGCAGCATCTTCGATGAATGTCGGGAACACCGCATCCGGATAGACGCGATAATCAGGAATGACGACGACCATGCCTTTCGAAGTCAGGGCCTCAGCGACGAATTTGTAATCGGCGCGTTGGCCGTCCTCCCAGCCACCGCCATAGAAGAACACCACCACTGGCATGGGAGAATCGCCTGCGTCGCGCGGCCGATAGACATCCAGACGTTGCCGCGCCTCTGCGCCGTAAGCGATGTCGCCACGCATGAGATAGCCGTCCTCGGGCACCAGCGCATTGAGCGTCTTGATCGGGGAACATGCGGCGATCAAGACCGCCGCCGCCAGCGCCGCCGCCTGTTTCGCTACCCCATAGAAAAATCGCCGATCTGTCCGCATCCGCCCTTGTCCTCAGCCGTTGGCTGCATTACCCTCGCTACACGTTGTGTAACAAGGCACTTCGATCGATGCGCCCATATCAATGCGCCAATACCGATGCATTGATGGATCCGCCGCCACGACCAACGCCACGCAGCCCGAATCAGCTAGCAGGATATCCGAAAGCCCATGACCAAGAGAATCGCACCACCCCAAAGCTGCCCCTGCGGGATCCAGCAGCCCTACGCGAACTGCTGCGAGCGATATCACCACGGCACCCCAGCTCCGACCGCAGAAGCGCTCATGCGTTCGCGCTACACGGCCTACGTCTATGGACTGGAAGATCACCTGCTCGCGACCTGGCACCCCGATACCCGGCCGGCCGAACTGGAACTGGCCCATGAGCCCACGCCCAAATGGCTGGGTTTAGAGGTCAGGCACAGCGCAGAATCGTCGGAAACGACGGCGACCGTCGAATTCATCGCGCGCTACAAGGTGGGCGGCAAGGCCGAACGGCTGCATGAAACCAGCCGTTTTGAGCGTATCGACGGCCGTTGGTATTACCGTGACGGCATCCTGCACAGCTAAAGGCCGATCGCCCATGGTGGCATGTTCAGGCGGGAATTCGGCGCCGGGTGCGCATCCTCACTCGCTGGCGAAAGCCTCGCACAACATGCTGAGCAAGGCGCCGAACATGGGAATGACTTCCTCTTTGTCGAACGGCGTTTCTTCGTCGGTAGCAGCCACGACGAAGGCGACGACGGATTTGTCCAGATCTTGGCGGTAGGTCATCCAGTGCTCCTGCTCCGCCTCAGCGATCAGCTGGAACTTGTGGCTGCCGGATTCGATGATCTCTGCCCATTCTTCTTCAGTAAGGCCTGCGAATAGCGTCTTGGCGATGATCACCGAAGCTGATTCGGTATCCGGCGCGATATCCTCACTGGCCAGCGGCAGCATGAGGAAGGCGTACACCAGCATGGCATAGGCATGGTAGACGCCGAGCATGTCAAAATTCTCTACCCGCTCGTCTGCCGGTGAGCGCTGCGCGTGGCGGATGGCGCGGAACGTGATGTAGCAGGCGAGGTAATGCGCCGCGTCCTGCGGATCATAGTCCTCAAGGTTGGTGTTGACGGCGGCGACGTCCTGCGCGGTCTCGTTCAGGCACAGCGCGTGCAGGAAACATAGTCGTTGTGAGAAATTCATGCTTGTTCGCTTTCTGTTGAGAATAATTCATTCACCGCAGATGAACGCAGATAAAGCACCGCGCTCATCCTTCATCACTTCAGATCTCCGGCAAGGCTTCCAATTGCTCGTGGATCGCAAGCCAGCGTTCTTCGGCATGTTCGATCGCTTGCATAAGCTCGCCCTGGCGCTTGAGCAACCCCTGTAACTCGACCTTGGCTTCCGGCGCATAGAGGCTGTTGTCCGTCAGGCGCTGGTCGATGCCGTTCCTTTCCTGCTGCCATTTTGCCATGTCGGCTTCCAGCTTTTCCGATTCTTTCACCAGCGGCCGCCGTTCGGCGAGCCGTGCCTGGCGATCAGCCCGGGCCTGGGCACGGTCGTTCTTTTCTGGCTTTTTCTGGGGTTCTGGCGCGTCTCGCGTCGCTTGTTGGGCGAGCCATGCCTTGTAATCGTCCAGGTCGCCGTCGAAGGTTGTCGCCTTGCCGTCCGCCACTAGCACAAAGCGGTCACAGGTGGCGCGCAGCAAGGCACGGTCGTGCGAGACCAGCACCACGCCGCCTTCGAAGGCCTGCAGCGCCAGCGTCAAAGCATGGCGCATCTCAAGGTCCAGGTGGTTGGTCGGCTCGTCGAGCAAAAGCAGATTGGGCTGGCGCCAGATCATGAGTGCCAGCGCCAGTCGCGATTTCTCGCCGCCGGAGAATGGCCCGCAAGGGGTGCTTGCCATATCTCCGCGGAAATCGAATCCCCCGAGGTAATTGCGGTGATCCTGTTCGCGCGCCTGAGGCTGGTTGTGTTCCTGGTCGAGTCGCAGCATATGCTGCAGCGGCGACTCTTCTGGCCGCAATTGTTCCAGCTGGTGCTGAGCGAAATAGCCGATGGCGAGGTCCTTGCCCTCGATCCGTTCGCCGCCGATCGGTGCCATCGCACCAGCCAGCACCTTGACCAGCGTGGATTTTCCCGCGCCATTGCGGCCCAGCAAGCCGATGCGCTCTCCCGGGCGTATGGTCAGCATGATCTGACGCAACACCGCCTGCTGCCGGTAACCGGCATCGACCTCGTCCAATACCAGCAGTGGGTCCGGCGCTGCCAAGGTCGGCCGGAAAGCGAAACTGAATGGCGAATCGACATGGGCGGCGGAGATCAGCTCCATCCGTTCCAGCGCCTTGATGCGGCTCTGCGCCTGACGCGCCTTGGTCGCCTTGGCACGGAAACGGTCGATATAACTGTGCAAGTGGGCGACTTCGCGCTGTTGACGCTCATACAACGATTGCTGCTGCGCCAGCCGTTCGGCACGCTGGCGCTCGAAATCGGAGTAGCCGCCGCGGTACAGGGTCAGGCGCTGCTGTTCGATGTGCGCGATGTGGTTGACCACCGCATCGAGAAAATCGCGATCATGCGAGATCAGCAGCAAGGTGCCGCGATAATCCTTGAGCCAGCCTTCGAGCCAGATGACGGCATCCAGGTCGAGGTGGTTGGTAGGCTCGTCCAGCAACAGCAGATCGGATCGGCACATCAGCGCCCGCGCGAGATTGAGCCGCACACGCCAGCCGCCGGAGAAATCCGAGACCGGTCGCACAAGGTCGCCGTCGCTGAAACCAAGCCCATGCAACAAAGCCGCCGCACGCGACCGGGCCGAATAGCCGCCGATATCGCCCAGGCGCGCGTGCAATTCGCCCACCTCATCGCCGCGATGAGCGGTTTCTGCAGCTTGCAACGCGCGCTCCACGACCCGCAGCTCCTCATCACCGTCGAGCACGAATTCAATCGCAGGCTCGCTAAGCGCCGGGGTCTCCTGCGCGACATGTGCGATCACCCAGTGCGGCGGGATCTCGAGATCGCCCGACTCGGCATGGAGTTCACCGCGCAACATGGCGAACAGGCTCGACTTGCCGGCGCCGTTGGCGCCCGTGAGGCCGACCTTGTGCCCGGGATGCAATTGGAACGAGGCGCCTTCGACCAGGACGCGCACACCGCGGGACAACGTGAGATTCTTAAGCTGGATCAAGGGAAGATGCCGGAAAGGTTCTGTAAAAATACGTTAAGGGGCATCATTTTAATGCATTCCATGCAGCCCACCCGCAACTTTAGGCTGCAACTTTGTCTCGCAGGTGTCCTGCAACCGGGATTAACTGGCAATAATGAAGTAAAATCAGGTCATCTATTGATCGCAGCCGCAGATCGAGCTTTAAAACGATGCCCAGGGCGAAGCCAGGGGCCAGAGCATCGAGCCGGCTTTCAATACAACACCTACCCGCAACAAAGGTTATGGTCAAAAAATCACTGATCTGGATCTACCGTGCCACGCTCACCCTGCTCTGGCTCATCATCATCGTCCTTGCATGCTCAGTCCTCTTGTTGCGTTATGTCGTGTTGCCCAAGGTCGATGATTACAAGGACCAGATCGCCCAGCGCGCGAGCGAAGTCGCCGGCCAGAAGATCACCATCGGCGATATCGACGCCAGCTGGGATGGCCTCAATCCGCACTTCGCGCTATTCAACGTCGAGCTTTACGATGCCCAGCAGCGCCCGGCGCTGACGCTCAAGCATGTCGAGACCAGCGTCTCCTGGCTCAGCATCCCCTTGCTGCAGCCGCGTCTGTCGGCAATCACCATCCACAAGCCGGAACTCACCATCCGCCGCGAAGCCGACGGCGTGCTCTACATCGCCGGCATCTCGATGGGCGGGCCGGCACGGCCGGAGTTCCCCAACTGGCTACTCAAGCAATCACGCATCGATGTCGTCGATGCCACCGTGCTCTGGCAAGACGATCTGCGCAAGGCACCGCCGCTGACGCTGAACCAGCTCAATCTGCAGATCCTCAGCCCAGCCTGGGAATCGCTCATCGGCCATCACCGCTTCGGCTTGCGCGCCACGCCATCGGCCGGTTCTTCCTATCCCATCGATATCCGCGGCAACGTCTATGGCCGCGACGTGAGCCAGCCCGAAAACTGGCGCGGCACGCTCTATGGCAAACTCGAAGGCACCGATATCGCCGCCTGGCGCAACTGGATCAGCTATCCGATCGATCTGCGCGAGGGATTCGGCGCGGCCAGGTTCTGGCTGGATTTCGATCAGGGCCAGCCGCAACGCGTGACCAGTGACGTGCTGTTGAGCAACGTCGTCACGCGCATCTCCCGCAGCAGCCCCGAAGCCACACTCAATAACCTTTCCGGCCGGCTCGCCTGGATACGGCACAGCGATGGCCAGGAAGTCCGCGCGGAGGGCATCAAGATCGCCACCGCCGGCGGCCTGAACATGCAGAACGGCAACGCCAGCGTGCGAGAACGCAAGGTCGACGGCAAGGATCAGGTCGAGGGCAGCATCAAGCTCGACGAGATCCGCCTGCAATCACTGCGTACGCTCGCGACCTACCTGCCCATTCCCAAACAGACGCTGGACGATATCAACGAGATCGCGCCCGCTGGTCTGGTCCATGCGCTCGAGGCAAGCTGGAAAGGCGACCGTGAATCGCCTGACCAATATACGGTGCGCGGCCAGTTCAGCGAGCTTGGCATGCAGGCCTACCAGCATTTTCCGGGATTCACGAATCTGCGCGGTACGCTCGACGCCGATGAGAAGAACGGCACGCTGACCATCGACGCCCAGCGTGCCGAGATCGACATGCCGAAAGTGCTGCGCTGGCCGATCCCTGCCGACAAGCTCAGCGGCCAGGTCAGGTGGCGCAAGAACGCCGGCAAGACCGATATCCGATTCAGTAACGTGGCCGTCGCCAACGCGCACCTGACCGGCACCATCAACGGCAGCTATCAGCTCAACGGTATCAAGGGCGGCTATCTCGACCTCAATGCGCGTTTCGGCCAGGCCGACGGCAAATATGCCCATTACTACTATCCGCGGATCCTCGGTGAAAGCACCCTGCACTGGCTGGATAGCTCGATCCTGGCCGGCCACGGTGAAGACGTGAATGTGGTGGTGCGTGGCAATCTCGATGAATTCCCCTACATCGGCAACAAGAACGGCCTGTTCAGGGTCAGCGCCAAGATCAAGGATGGCGTCCTGGACTACGCTGCCGGCTGGCCGCGCATCGACGACCTCAGCCTCGATCTGCTGTTCGAAGGCGCACGCATGGAATTGAATGCCACCGGCGGTCGCCTGCTCGGCAGCCAGATCGTCAAGGGCAAGGTGTCGATCGCCGAGCTGCATGCCGCGCAGCCCGTGCTCGACGTCAACGCCGATGGCCAGGGCCCAGTCGCCGAAGGCATCAAGTACATCAACAACAGCCCGCTCGTAGAGACCCTTGGGGGCTTCAGCCGTAACCTGCGCACCGCGGGCAACGGCAAGCTGCACCTGGAGCTACATATCCCGCTGCATGACACCCACAACACCAAGATAAAGGGCAGCTACACCGTGGCCAACGCGGCGATGGCAAGCGACAGCATCCCCGAACTCACGCGCCTGACAGGCAAGGTCGATTTCACCGAAACCGGCGTGCGCGCGCAGAACGTCACCGCTGTCGCGTATGGCGGTCCGGTCGCCTTCAACGTCAGCACCGGCAGCGATGGTACGACCCAGATCGCCGCCCGTGGCCGCGTCACCGATACCGGACTGCAACAGGCACTCGGGCCGGGGCTGGCCGACCGCCTCGACGGCATGACCGACTGGTATGCCGATATCGCCGTGCACAAGACCGGCACCGACCTCTTGTTGCGCTCCAACCTGCTCGGCATGGCTTCCACGCTACCGCCGCCGCTGGCCAAGGCCGCGACCGATCGCATGGTGCTACGTGTAGAGAAAAAACAGACGGCGACGGATCAAGACCTTGTCAGCCTGCATCTCGACAACCTGCTCAACGCAAAACTGGCGCGCGTGGATCATGGTGGCGTCATGCAGATCGAACGTGGCGAGATCGGCCTCAACGCGCCAGCCGAGCTGCCTGCGCAAACTGGGCTCGATATCAAGGGTTCGCTCGATAGCCTGGACCTCGACGAATGGCGCAACCTGCTTGACCAATCGACAAGCGCCACCAACGCGTCAGGCGGCGATAGCCTGCCGATCAACAAGATCGATGTCGCCATCAACCAGCTGGATGCCTTCGACCGTCGCATCAACAATCTCAAGCTCAACGCCAAAGCCATCAGCGAAGGCTGGCAGATGGCGATCCAGAGCAAGGAGATGACGGGCGACGCGCAATGGAGCCGCGTCGGCAACGGCAAGATCACCGCGCGCCTCAAGTACCTGACGACGCCTGCCGCGACGCCGGGTACGGCAGAACTGCGCACGCAAGGCAACTTCAAGCAGCAGGCACAACGCTATCCAGCTTTGGACGTGATCGCCGAGAATTTCGAAATGGGCCCGAAGAAGCTGGGCCGGCTGGAACTGCTGGCCTCGGAGCAGGACGACGACTGGAGCATCGAAAAGCTGAAGCTCATCACGCCGGAAAGCACGCTCTCCGCCGAGGGCGAATGGCATAACTGGAAACGCAACCCCAACACCCGCATCAACCTCAGCTGGGATATCAAGGATATCGGCAAGACGCTGGAACGCTACGGCTATCCCAACACCTTCAAGGGTGGCGATGCCGATCTCAGCGGCCAGCTCAAGTGGCCGGGCAGCCCGCACGAGTTCGATATCCCCGGCTTGAGCGGCGCCTTGCAGCTCGACGCACGCAAGGGCCAGATCCTGAAACTCCAGCCGGGCGTCGGCCGCCTGTTCGGCGTACTGAGTCTGCAAAGCCTGCCGCGACGGCTGACGCTGGATTTCCGCGACGTGTTCAGCAGCGGCTTCACCTTCGACAAGATCAGCGCCAGCGTGCGCATCGACAAGGGCATCATGCGCAGCGACGATTTCCGCATGGAAGGCCCGGTGGCGCTGGTCGAAATGAAGGGCGAGACGGACCTCAAGAAAGAGACCCAGCACCTGTTCGTCAAGGTCACGCCATATATCAGCGACAGCTTGTCGATCGCCGCCCTGGCGGGCGGGCCGCTGGCAGGCGCTGCTGCCTTCGTCGCGCAGAAACTGCTGAAAGACCCGATCAACAAACTGGCGGCAGACGATTACGAGATCGTCGGCACCTGGGACAACCCGCAAGAGCTTAAATCAGCGGACAAGAAACCTGTCGCCCCTGTCTCGCCGCTGGGCAAATAACGCAGGCAACTGGAGTATGATGTTCGAGTAAAAACGAGCAAAAGCAATAAAAACCACGGAAACCATCATGGCCATCAAATCACGCGAAAAACCGAATAAAAGCAGCCTCGTCAAAAGCAGCAAAACAGTCGCGGCCACCCCGGGGATCATCCGCATCGCAGGCATCCAGATGGCCTCAGGCCCGAATGTCTCGGCTAATCTCAGCGAGGCCGAACGCCTGATCGAGATCGCCGCTGCGCAAGGTGCGAAACTGGTCGCCCTGCCCGAGTATTTCGCCATCATGGGCATCAAGGACACGGACAAGGTCAAGGTACGCGAGAAAGAAGGCCACGGCCCGATCCAGAACTTTTTATCCAAGATCGCCAAGCGCAACGATATCTGGATCATCGGCGGCTCCATCCCGCTCGAATGCAACGAACCGAAAAAAGTCCGCAATGCCTGCCTGGTCTACGACAACAAAGGCAAGCAAGTCGCACGCTACGACAAGATCCACCTGTTCGGGCTCAACCTCGGCAACGAGCATTACCGTGAAGAATCGACCATCGAAGCCGGCGACAAGGTCGTGGTGGTGGATACGCCGTTCGGCAAGATCGGTCTCTCCATCTGCTATGACTTGCGCTTCCCCGAACTCTACCGCGCCATGGGGGAGGTCGATCTCATCGTCGTCCCCTCCGCCTTCACCGAAACCACCGGCAAGGCGCATTGGGAAACCCTGGTCCGCGCCCGCGCCATCGAAAACCTCAGCTATGTGCTGGCTCCGGCCCAAGGCGGCTACCATGCCTCCGGCCGCGAGACCCACGGCAACAGCATGATCGTCGACCCCTGGGGCGTGGTGCTCGACCGCCTGCCGCGCGGCTCCGGCGTTGTGCTCGCCAACATGAACTCAGGTTACCAGCAAAGCCTGCGCAACAGCCTGCCAGCGTTGAAGCATCGGACGGTGTTTAAGTAGACTGATTGTGTATGTGAACTGTCTG
>CAMLMA010000014.1 GCA_946481065.1 uncultured Nitrosomonadales bacterium | reverse complement strand
ACTTACATTAAGGGGTTATTAACATGATGAAACAAGTTCAAAAGGGTTTTACCCTCATCGAACTGATGATCGTGGTTGCGATCATCGGCATTCTGGCAGCAGTCGCCATCCCGGCATATCAGGATTATATCATTCGTGCCAAAGTTTCTAAGGTGGCTGGCGCTGTCGACCCAATCAAGCTAGCTATCGCGGAATTCATGCAAAACAATGGCGGTTCTACATCTGGTATTCCAGCAGCCACTTCTGCCACACCAGACACGGGCTGGGGTAGTCTTGGCTTGACTAACGCCACTTTGACCAGTGAAGTCAAGACTATCACCGTGACTGCCGATACAGGTGTGATTACTGCGACGCTAACAAATATCAAGCCAAGCGATATCGATGACACCACAGTGACGTGGACCCCTCCGACAGATGTCACTGGTGGCACTCAAGTTGTCTGGACCGTCGCCTCAACTGCCAGTGGAAAATATAAAACACTCGTTGAAAGTGTTCTGAAGAAATAATTGCAATCAAGTAAAAGCCCCTGCTACTTCTGATGGCAGGGGCTTTTTTTTATCGGCTAAACGGCAAAATATGAACAGAATTTATCCATCGTACAGATATTTAGTCGAACGCGACCGTGGTGTGATCATGTCGCTGTTTGGATTAGCCTGTTTGGTTTATCTACCATTCATCGGCAATCCTTTTATCTTTGACGATTTGTCGTTTTTTGGATCAGGCGCGGCTAGCAACTTTCATTGGGATGATTTCAACATCCGCCTGCGTTATTTTTCCTATGCGCCCCTCTCTCTTATATGGCAAGTATCTCTGGATATTCCATGGGCTTATCACCTGTTCAGCCTGATTATCCATGGTATCAATCTCATTTTTCTGTTCGTTTTGCTAGCGAAACTGTCAAAACTAACCAGTAATTATTCGCAAGGTCGCATCTGGTTTGCTACTGCAATCTTTGGACTTCATCCCATTTGCACATATGCCGTTGGCTATGCCGTTCAATTGAGCATTTTAATGGCCACCATGTTTACTCTCGCAATGCTACTCAGTTTTATTGAGGGGTTGCTAACTCAGAAGAATCGCTGGTTTTTGGGCTCAGTAATTCTTTATTTCTTGGCTGTTTTCTCACAGGAACACGCGATCACCGCCCCCATACTCACTGTAGGATTGATTCTGTTGTTTTGCCAGCGCCAGGAAATCCAATTCAATTGGAAAGCGATACTGGCGACATGGGCTGGTTATGCGCTTATCGGAGTTTTTCTTATCTTACATATCAATGGAGTTATAGGCGTTGCATATGAGCATGACGCACCAATGCTGTCTTACTATCAGAGCATAAAGCCAAGTGCTCCATTGCATATTTTTAGCATGCTAACTCAATGTGGTTTGTTTTTTAAGTACCTGTTTTTGTGGATTTTCCCTAATCCAGGTTGGATGTCGATCGATATGCGTGCTGAATTCGAAAATGTAGTTTCGATATGGTCCGTGTCGAAAGCGGTCGCCTTTATTGTCTACGGTTTGTTCGCAAGCTATTTGTTACTCTATTCAAAAAGCGCAAAGCTCATTGGGTTTGCGCTTATTTTCCCTTTGACTTTTTTCTTGGTAGAGTTTTCAACCATAAGAATTCAAGAACCGTTCGTGCTTTATAGAAGCTATCTTTGGATGCCCGGATTTTTGCCTATCATTTTAATTGCATTGCCTCCCATCAAAAACAAAATAACCTGTGCTCTCGGACCGCCCATCATTTTAATTATTTTGATTTTTTGCTCCTGGAATAGATTATGGACTATAGGTGATGAGTATCGTCTTTGGAACGACGCAGCAATCTTGTTAGACGACAGTAATGCTAGTGGAGCAGCCAGAATCTTCTACAATCGTGGAAGTGCCTTGCAAAAGCAAGATAAATGGCAAGAAAGTATTGAAGATTTCAAACGGGTTACAAAAATGCATCCGCAAATAGAGCAAGCCCACGCACATTTAGGCATTGCTTATTACAATCTAGGCGACTATGACTCCGCTTTCAAAGCATATAACAGAGCTATCGACAGCAACCCTGATTATGCATACGGGTATTTTGGAAAAGCGATGGCCTTAAAAAAAATGCACAAGGATAGTGAAGCTGCAATAGCAATCGAAAAAGCCTGCGCCTTAAATCACACACCAAGTTGCGCTATTGCTTATTACATGAAATCAAAGAAACAACGGACTAATTAGATTAGTGCGATCGAGTCCCGTTTTTAAGAACATAGGTATCAAATCCCTGCTGCGCCAATATAAAGGCCGCGGCTGAACTCCGCCGTCCTGTCTGGCAATAGATAATGTATTTTTTGTTTTTATCTAGTGCTGCCATCTCGTTTCTAATTTGATTCAGTGGCTTATTGACTGCACTAGGCAAATGCTCAAACTTGTATTCGGAGGGGAACCGTACATCCAGCCAGATGGCGCCTTCACTGACTAGTTTCTTGGCTTCGTTCATATCGACCTGCGAGATCAACGGGGCTTTGAGCAGTTCAACAAAATCAGTCTTGTTGAGCCTCAGCAATTTGCCGTCGGTGACCATGGTGATGGTGGCGTTGCGTTTGTTGTCGGACACCAGCGCCTCTTCTCCAAAGGCATCGCCCTCTTTCAACTCTGCGAGCTTTACTGGGGGTTCGCTGGCGTCCACAACACGCGTAACGGCTGCCGTACCGCTCTCGATCAGATAGTAATAATCGCCTTCGGCGCCTTGGGTGATGACGACTTGTCCGGTGGACACCTCCATGGGAAGCATGCGCTTGAACATCTCTTCGATATTGGCAGGCGGCAGGCGACTGAACACCCCACTCTGCAACTTTCCGGCACTGAACACACTGGTTTCTGCCATCCATTGGCCTGCACCGCGTGGCTGGGGAGTGGTCCTCGTTTCGCGAACCACACTGGCACCAGAACTCTCGTAACCAGACAGCTGATCCCAGGTCATCATGATATCCAACAGATCGAGGTCGATGCGCACGATCTCGATATCAGTGAGTGCGACGGTCCCCTCTAGCGTCAAGCGACCGGTATCGATCGCGTGCTTGGCTGCATCAGTGCCACCGCGCAGGATCTTTTTGGTGCCATCGGAGTAACGCAAACCGAGATCGCCGCCGAGTAAGTACATGGCCTGCGCACTTTTGACGACATTCATGCGCAGCGGATCGATATCCTTGCTGACCTTTTCGACGAAACATAGTCCGGCCAGCTCTTGTAGCCGGCCCGGGGAAAGGGCAGCGATCGGTTCCAGTTGAGCCAGGATGGATGGGTTCAGATTCGACATCTACAGCAGCTTTCACGACTCATAATTCAAAGATATGCCCATTGTAGAGTGGGCGCGCGTTGAACTCATAGGCATCGGTCTCGATCTCGCGCATGATGAGCTCTCCTTCGCCAGGCTTCAGATGGGTGATATAGATGCGCGGCAATGGTTCAAACCTGAGCTTGGCCAGCTCCTCGATCAGCAAAGAGGGGCAGAAATGCTTGGACATACGCGCCAACTCGAGTTCAGCGTTGCTGAATGCTGTCTCGATGATCAGATACTTGAGGTTAGTGATATGGTTGGCGTATTCCCATATCGCATCGCATGTCGTGGTGTCCCCCGTGAACAGCATACTGCTTTTGCTGCCTTCCAGATGATAGCCCACCGCCGGCACCACATGATTGGCGGGAATGGGCGTGAACCTGCGGCCGGATAGGTCCACCGTCTCGCCGATCTTCACTTCTTTCCAGATCAGGAAGGGGTTCTGCGCATCAGGGATGACCGTAAAGTCGGGCCAGACTTTCCAGTTGAACACATGCTCCTTGAGGATGGCCCATGTCTCTGCAGTCGCATGCACATAGACTGGGTGCTGACGCATGCCGAACACTGTATCCACCAATAGCGGGATCGAGGCAATGTGATCCAGGTGGGAATGTGTGATGAAGATATGGTCGATCTCAACCAGTTGTTCGATCGAAAGGTCGCCGACACCTGTACCCGCATCCAGCAGGATATCGTTATCCACCAGAAACCCGGTGGTTCTGAGTATGCCGCCAATACCGCCACTGCAACCTAGCACCTTAACCCGCATCATCGCTCCCGCTCATTTGGTCTGGTAGGTGAACACGCCATCCCAGTCGGTGCCGGGAGGGTTCTGCCGGAAAAAGGCAACACGTTCCGCATACATCTGATACAGATATCGTCCATACATTTTATGCAGATTCAGGAACTGCAGTTCCGCCAGGTCCCAATTCTGGCTACGGTAAAGCTTTAGGGTCTCGCGGTAGAGCTTGAGTTCATCCTTGGTGGCCTTGTCTTCCTCGCCCATTAGGCATACCGGCTCGTAGATCGCGACTGGTTCGTCCTTACCCTTGACGCGGACGATATCCAGTTCGCGATACAGGTATGCCGGCGCCTTTTGCTTGGTGAATTCACTGACGATCATGTACACCCCATAGTTCTTGGTCAGGCTTTCCAGGCGCGAACCCAGGTTCACTGCATCGCCCATCACCGTATAGGCCATGCGAAACTCCGAACCCATATTGCCCACGGTCATCTCGCCGGTATTCAGGCCGACCCCGATCTTGATCTCTGGCCAGCCTTTCGCACTGAAAACCTTCTGTAACTCGGCAAGACTCTGAATCATCTCCATCCCGGCCTTGACCGCATGGGCAGCGTGATCCGGATCATCCAGCGGCGCTCCCCAGAACGCCATGATGGCATCTCCCATATATTTGTCGATCGTACCGCGATTATGGTGGATCACATGGGTCATGGGCGTCAGGAACTCATTCATCAATTGTGTCAGCGCCTTGGGGTCCAGACCCTCCGAGATCGTGGTGAAACCCCGCACATCGGAGAACAGAACCGTCAATTCGCGGCTCTCGCCTTCAAGACTGAAGGCATCCGGGTCCCTCGACATCTCGTCGACCAGTTCGGGTGGTACATATTGACCAAAGAGGCCAGCCAGCTGGCGCTTACCGCGTGACTCCACAAAAAACCCGTAGGACATGTTGAGTACGTAGATCAGTACGATCATGAGCAAGATCGGGGCCAGCGGCAAGACCAGATTGCCCATTTGCCAGATCACCAGATTGAACAGGACAGATACCGTCAGGATGCCGGCAGCGAGTGCGGTCGCCCACAGCGGATTGAGCATGGGCAACAAAACGGCTAGCAGCAATCCTGCCAGCAAGAGCATGACGAATTCAGCACCCAGGGTATATCCGGGGCGCTCCTTGATATTCTGGTCAAGGATCCCCGCGATCATGTTGGCGTGAATCTCTACCCCCGCATAGACGTTCTGCACCGGTGTCGCGCGCAAATCCATGAGACCCGGCGCAGTGGTACCGATAAGCACGATACGATCCTTGAGGATCTCGGGAGAGACCTTACCGTTCAACACGTCTGTCGCCGAAACATAGGGGAAGCTCCCCTGCTTGCCGCGATAGGGGATCAGCGAGGCAACGTTCTCATCGACCGGGATACGTTTGTCGCCAAGCTTGAGCCATTCGAGCCCGGCGTACTTGGTGTCGACACCCAGGCCGTTCGCGAAGCCGGCCTGTGGTTTATCCACGCCCAGCGCGACCCGCGCCACCGCCATCGACAAGGACTCGTAGTATTTCCCCTGGAAGGCCATGACCATGGGCACTTTGCGTGAGATGCCGTCTTCGTCCGGGTCTGGATTGAAATGCCCGGCAGCGATGGCATTTTGCTGGAGGACTGGCAGATTGGCGCCATAGCCCTCTGCGACATTGAAAGCGATGTTCTTGCCCTTGAAACTGCCGTCGACGAATGAAGGCGGCGGCAGTACACCAGAAGTTTGAGTACGTCCCTGCGGCAGGAAGTAGAACCCGAGCACGACATTCCGACCCTTGATGCTTTTGGCGAACACCTGGTCATAATCGAGTGCGGGCCTTAGCTGGTCGACCAGGGCATGAAAGTTAGTGTCCGATTTGAGTTGCTGCTCACCGAGGGCTTCCAGGTTTTTTAGACCGGAACTGTCGTCCTTTTCCGCGAAGACGACGTCAAAGCCCACGACCTTGACCTTGTATTCGTCGAACAGATTGTCCAGCATCCGGGCGAGTTTGTTGCGCCCCCATGGCCAGCGCCCTTGTTCCTGCAGGCTTTTTTCGTCGATATCGACAATGACGATGCGTTGATCGAGCGTGGACGGCATCATAAGATTGAGCCGCACGTCGTAAGTGAAGTTCTCCAGCCTATCGATGAACCCCAGATGGAGGATGCCGGTTGTATTCAGCAAAAGCATCACCAGAACGGCGATGCTCAAACCGATGCGTACCCCATGGCGACGGAATGATTCGGGAAATCTCATAGAATCTATTTGTTATAAGTTTGTAATTCCCTGATTTTCATCAAGCATATCCGAATTTTTCCGGATTTAATAGCACGCGAAAATGCTGCGAATGGCCGATGATCCGGCATTGCGTGTCAGAATACGAGCGAAGCCTGAGGAGAGAACGTTTGCAAGCGCTAGAAACCCTGGAGGTCAATACCGCCAACGCGGCTGACAGTAGTGTGATATGGCTGCATGGACTGGGTGCGGACGGGCACGATTTCGCCCCCGTGGTCGAGATGCTGGGCCTGCCATCGACCCGGTTCATCCTGCCGCATGCGCCCAGGCGGGCCGTCACCCTCAATCATGGCTACATCATGCCGGCATGGTATGACTTGTATGGGTTGGATGCCTCCAGCAAGCAGGATGTCGCAGGCATCGGTCAAAGCCGTGTGCAGATCGACGCCTTGATCGACCAGGAAATGGCACGCGGCATCCCCGCCGAGCGCATCGTGCTTGCCGGATTCTCCCAAGGGGGCGCGATAGCGCTACATACCGCCCTGCGCCGGCCAACCAGATTAGCCGGCATCATCGCGCTATCGACCTATCTACCGCTGAGATCGTCACTCACCGAGGAAGCGAGCGACGCCAATGCGAACATCCCCATCTTCATGGCGCACGGTACGTTCGATGAGGTCATCCGGCTGGAAACCTGCCTGCTCTCGCGTGATGCCCTGAAGCTACATCACTATGCTCTGGAGTGGCATGAGTATCCGATGGCGCATACCGTCTGTGAACCCGAGATCTTGGATATCCGGCAGTTTCTGTGCTCAGTATTGCAATTGGACGGCCGGTAGGCTTACTTAGAGCGGGGTGCGCACGATGCTGACAGCGACCCGGACCCAGTCCTCCTGTTGCTCCATCAATTCGCCCAGTGTCGCCTGGTAAGGCTGGTCCGCCATCTTCACTACATATTGGCCTTGTGCCACATAGTCGTAGATCGCCATGATCAGGCTCGCCGGCCGCTGACGTTCCTCGTCTCTGGCAAGATACAGGGCGGGAGAAGCCGTCGTCACGAGGTCATCGTCAACCGCGCGCAGAGTAACGTAGGCCGGCGTATGGCTCAACACCTCGATGCCAGCATAGCAATCGCTACCCGCCAACTGCTTGAGGTTACGCACAACACCGACTACGATCATGTCCGGATTCATTTCATAGTCCAGTGAGACCAGGCAACCGGGCTTGAGCCAGAGGTTCATGCCGGCATTGACCTGTGCGCCGAACCCGAACTTGCTCTCATTTTCGATGCGCCAACTGCTTTCAGGGCGGAACAGATTGCGCATGGGCGCACCGAACTGGTTGAAAGCGTTGTTCTTCACATGCTGGCAGACGTTCATCAGGCCATGGACCACCTGCGCGAGCTTGGTCACTTCCTCGCGGCTATCGGTCCGGCGCTGACGTTTGTAATTCTGGTATGACCATTCTGCCGACAATTGATCGAGTAATCGCCGGGCATTGGGCAAGCCCGTCTCCCGGGAGAAGATCGCCGGGGTCACGCCCTGCTCGATCTGAATGCGCATATCGACCAGCTGCGCGATGATGGTTTCCATGCTCCAGTAGCGACAGTGCGCGTCAGTGGAGAATTCACGTATGCGCTGTGCGCTGCGATCGCTGGTCAGATCCACGAACAGCAGATGCTTAAGCTCGTTACATTGGCGATCAAGCGTGATGCTCTGGCAGCACGCTGCCAGCCAGCCATCGATGTGTGCGATCTCTTGCTTTTGCATATTGCTGCGATTGATGCTGTCGAGCAGCAGCGCCTGCAGATAACGCGTGCGGATAACCGTGTGGGCCGCCGACTTCTCTTCGGCATGCATGGTTTCTGATTGTGCATAGGCGGTGTGCATGTGCCGCCAGAAATTGGCCGGTAGCGGCCGATAACGTAAATAATGCCATTTCGCCATCGTCGCCATGCACTCGACCTTGAGTGCCAGAGTGCCGGCCATGAACGCCATGGACGTCTCTCCCGCCGATTTCAGCAAAGCATCGGCGCCCTGTATCATGTACTTGAGGTAGCGATTGACTACCAACCAAAGCTGGTCTTCGAGCTCGAACGCGAGCCGGTCCGCGGTGACGTAATATGCCACGAGCGCTTGCAGCGGAGCTTTGGCGTTCGCTTCCGCTTCACTCAGCAAGGCAGGGCTAGCCGGATGCGTGGTCAGCTTGGTGGTTTCAGCGCGCAGAGCGGCGAGGCTGTCGGGTAAGATGGAAGGTATCAGGTCGTCGCCCATGTCAGGGATATTCCGGTGTTGAGGATGCAGCATTTCTCGTTGAATCGCTTACAGCGTAAACTATGTCAGATTTTGCAAGAATAGTCAGGCCTTATTAATTTGACCGTTAGCAATGATTTTGTTACGGTTCTGCCCCACTTCCGGTGCTTTCCATGAGCAAGAATTCGCAATCAAAGACACAACCGTCCGATCAGGAAATCCAAGACTTCGAAGCCGCCTTGTCGGAGCTTGAGGCTATCGTCAGCCAGATGGAATCCGGGCAATTGCCGCTGGAACAATCGCTGGCGGCCTATCAACGCGGCACAGCCCTGCTGCAATCCTGCCAAAAAGCCCTGACCGAGATCGACCAGCAGATCCGGATCCTCAACGAAGCTGGC
Source organism: uncultured Nitrosomonadales bacterium (assembly GCA_946481065.1). Next base: position 12,989 of record CAMLMA010000014.1, on the reverse strand, counting down.
AAGCTCCTGCCTTATTCCGAACAAGATGAGTGATTTTCAAATGTGGGCGGTTGGCATCCAGAACCGCACGGAAGATGCCCTTTCAGCACGCTTGCCGGCAGCCACGATCGCGCCGCAGCGACTTCATGAAGCCATGCGCTACGCCGTACTGGGTGGCGGTAAACGGGTGCGCGCACTGCTAGCGCATGCTGCCGGGACGCTGTGCGGTGCGGACATCGTCCGGCTGGACGCCGCCGCTGTCGCGGTCGAGCTGATCCACGCCTATTCCCTCGTTCATGACGATATGCCGTGCATGGACGATGACGATCTGCGTCGCGGGAAACCGTCATGCCACAAGCGTTACGACGATGCCACTGCATTACTGGTCGGCGATGCCTTGCAGACGCTGGCTTTTCAGGTGCTCTCCGAGCCCGGGCTATTCGCCGATGCCCGGCGACAGATCGATCTTGTCCAGACCCTGGCTGTCGCCAGCGGCTCTCGCGGCATGGCCGGTGGCCAGGCGATCGATCTCGCCAGTGTCGGCCAGCGCCTGACGCAGACCGAACTCGAGCATATGCATATCCACAAGACCGGGGCACTGATCCGCGCCGCTGCGCTCATGGGCGCGCTCTGCGCAGAAGAGTACGATGCCGGAAGGCTGCAGGCGGTCGACACCTATGCCCAATCGATGGGATTGGCGTTCCAGGTGGTCGATGACATCCTCGACACCGAAGCGGACACGGCAACGCTAGGCAAGACTGCCGGCAAAGATGCCGACAACAACAAGCCGACCTATGTCACGATCCTGGGCTTGGAGCGTGCGCGGCAGCTGGCCAATGAGCTTTACCAGAACGCGCTGGAGCCGCTGGCCGCTTTCGGCGATCAGGCACTGCGCCTGCGCCAGCTCGCGCAATTCATCATGCAACGCAGTTCATGACCATGTATCCATTACTCGACACTATCGATTCACCCGAACAGCTCAGAACGCTGGACCGTAAACAGCTCGCGCAGCTGGCGCATGAATTGCGGACGTTCCTGATCGATAGCGTTTCACAGACAGGCGGCCATCTTTCGTCCAACCTTGGCGTGGTAGAGCTGACCATCGCACTCCACTACGTATTCAATACGCCGGATGACCGACTGGTGTGGGATGTCGGCCACCAGACCTATCCGCACAAGATCCTTACTGGCCGCCGCTCGGCCATGACTGGTCTGCGCAAACCCAATGGCATCGCCGGTTTTCCACGCCGCAGCGAAAGCGAATACGACACCTTTGGCACCGGACACTCCAGCACCTCCATCTCAGCCGCGTTGGGCATGGCTATCGCCGCCCAGCGCGCCGGCCTCGAGCGTCGTGCCGTCGCCATCATCGGCGATGGGGCGATGACGGCCGGCATGGCGTTCGAAGCCCTGAACAACGCAGGCGCCATGGACGCGAATCTGCTCGTCATCCTCAACGATAACGACATGTCGATCTCGCCCAACGTGGGCGCGCTCAACAATTATCTGGCGAAACTGCTTTCGGGCCGTTTCTACACGACCATGCGTCGTTCCAGCGAAAAGGTGCTGGGGGTGATGCCACCGGTCCTGGAGTTCGCCAAGCGCGCCGAGGAACATGTCAAAGGCATGATGACCCCTGGCACGCTGTTCGAAGAATTCGGCTTCAACTACATCGGGCCGATCGACGGGCACGATATCGACGTACTGATTGCCACCCTACAGAACATCCGCAAGCTCAAGGGCCCGCAATTCCTTCATGTCGCGACACAAAAGGGGCGCGGCTATCAGCCGGCAGAAGAGAATCCCGGGCGCTATCATGGCGTCGGTAAATTCAACCCGACCGACGGCTGCGCGGTCACCGCGGCCGGCAGGAAGAGCTATACGCAGGTCTTCGGCGAATGGCTAGTCGATATGGCGGCGCAGGATGAACGCCTCATCGGTATCACGCCAGCGATGTGCGACGGCTCAGGCATGAATGCATTCGCCGAACGCTATCCCGAACGTTTTTTCGATGTTGGCATCGCCGAACAGCATGCGCTGACTTTTGCCGCCGGCATGGCCTGTGACGGCCTGAAACCTGTTGTCGCCATCTATTCGACGTTTCTGCAACGCGCTTATGACCAGTTGATCCACGATATCGCGCTGCAGAACTTGCCTGTCATGTTCGCCATTGACCGCGCCGGTCTAGTGGGTGCTGACGGACCCACCCATGCCGGCAGCTTCGACTTGAGCTACATGCGCTGCATCCCGAATATGCTGATCATGACGCCCAGCGACGAGAATGAATGCCGGCAGATGCTCTACACCGCCTATCGGCATGAAGGGCCTTCCGCCGTCCGTTATCCGCGCGGTAGCGGGCTAGGCGCCGCAGTGAACGCTGCCATGGAGACGCTCCCGATCGGTAAAGGTGAGATCACGAGGCACGGCAACAAAGTCGCTATCCTGGCGTTTGGCAGCATGCTTGCGCCTGCGATGCAGGCAGCAGAGAGATTGGATGTGACTGTAGCGAACATGCGATTCGTCAAACCGCTTGATATCGACCTGATCCGGGCACTGGTAGAGACGCACACCCTGCTCGTAACGGTGGAAGAGAATGCCGTCATGGGCGGCGCCGGCGCGGCTGTGATGGAAGCACTGCAAGCTCAAGGTCTTGAGGTCGAAACCCTTTGTCTGGGTCTGCCGGACCTGTTCATCGAACATGGCGTTCATGAAACCATGCTGGCCGATTGCGGTCTCAATGCAGACGGCATCGTTGCCGCGATTGAGAAAAAATTAACCTAGTGTTATACTCAACTATTATCGAGCATCCCCTGACATCGAGAGTTTAATGAATCAGCCAGCCATCCCTACGATTGAAGACGTCCAGAATACGCCAGACACGCGTCACCTTGCCATCGACAAGGTCGGTATCAAGTCCATCCGCCATCCAGTGAAGGTCAAGGACAAATCTGGCGGCGTGCAACATACCGTTGCCATGTTCAACATGTATGTCCATCTGCCCCATAATTTCAAGGGCACGCACATGTCGCGTTTCGTCGAGATCCTCAACATGAACGAACGCGAGATCTCGGTCGAATCCTTCGAAACCATCCTGCGTGAGATGGTGAAGCGCCTGGAAGCTGAATCCGGCCACGTGGAAATGACGTTCCCGTACTTCATCAACAAGGCGGCTCCCATCTCTGGCGTGCAAAGCCTGCTGGACTATGAGGTGACTTTCATCGGCGAGATCCGCAAGGGCAAGTTCGACATCACGGTCAAAGTATTGGTGCCGGTCACCAGCCTCTGCCCATGCTCGAAGAAGATCTCCAACTATGGTGCGCACAACCAGCGCTCCCACGTCACCATTACGGCCAAGATCAACGACTTCATCTGGGTGGAAGACTTGATCCGTATCGTCGAAAGCCAGGCGTCAAGCGAACTCTATGGCCTGCTCAAGCGCCCTGACGAGAAATACGTCACCGAACACGCCTATGACAACCCGAAATTCGTCGAGGACATGGTGCGGGACGTCGCGGCCCAGCTCAACATCGAACCGCGCATCGACGCTTACATCGTGGAATCGGAGAACTTCGAGTCGATCCACAATCACTCCGCCTACGCCTTGATCGAACACGACAAACTAGCCAAGCACTAGCTCACTCAGAGCCTGCCCACACTACCTGGTCGCCCCGCTGGGCAGGCGACTCGTGACCCATCCAGAACACTGCGGTTCTGGCACTCCATTGGCGGCTTTCTCAAGCTGCGCCACTAGCCGATCGTAACCTAGTATTTCTTGGTCAGCGTGAGGGCAATGCCTTCACGCTTCATGTCCATGCGGTTGAGCGCACTCATGCCCAGCAAGACCAGCGGTGGCGATGCGCCTTCCAAAACGACCGCGTCTACCTGGTTCAAGCTCAAGCCCTGCAATTTCAAGGTATTGATACTGACACGGTAACCGTTGACCACACCGTTCGCCGTTTGCATCGGGGCAGACTCGCCCTTTTTGTAGTCGATCCCCGCCTTCTGTGCGTCAGCGCTGTTCATGACAATGGCTGATGCGCCCGTATCGACGATGAATTTCATCGACACACCATTGATCTGGCCCTCCGTGAGGTGATGGCCACTGGCGTCGGCATAGAGCGTAAGGGTCTCCGCTCCCGAATCACCCTTGCCTGCCACGGTAGCCGCCTGCCCCATGCCGAGTTGTCTGCGCTTGCCGTCGATCTCGAGCAGCGCCTGTCGACTATCGGCAGCGAGTAACTTGATACCCAGCACCGCTGGCTGTCCCACGCTTAGCGTCACAGGCTTGCCTTTATTGATGATGACGACCGCCTTGCCGTTGAAGAGCGCGACGACATTGACATCGGTATCGGCAGCCGCAGTGAATGGCAGTAGCAGCATCAGCAAGACTACGACTGGTATACGCGCTTTCATTATCGACCGCTCCGATGTAGTAGGCTCAGACACGCCTTGGCATGAGCCAGGCAAAGATCAGGCAACCCAGCATAGCGCATGCGCCAGAGAGCGTAAATGTCCAGCTTGGCCCCAGCGTGTCCCAGGCATATCCGCTCAACACGGCGCCGAAACTCCCACCCATGCCATAAGAGACGCTTGTGTAGAAGCCTTGACCCTTTGACTGGTGCCTTCCCTTGAAATAGCGGTGTGTCAACGCGACCGCTGTCGCATGATAGGTACCGAAGGTCGCTGCATGCAGCGTCTGCGCAAGTATGATCAGCCAGACCACCTCGACCGCCCAGCCGATGATGCAAAAGCGCAGGAATGCCAATGCCAGGCTAGCCAGCATGATTGTCACAAGACCGAAGGCTTGTACCAGTCTAGGCATGTAGATGAATACCAGGATCTCGCAGATCACGCCCAATGCCCAGAGCCAGCCGACCTGCGCGCTGGTATAGCCGTGTTCGACAAGATAGATGGAATAAAAGGTGTAATAGACGCCATGCGCCGCCGACATCATGAAACAGGCCGCCATGAGCGCGATCACTTCCGGGCGCCGCAGGATATCGCGCAAGCTCCCGTCATCACTATGGCGCGGCGCAGGAAAAGGCTCTGGTAACTTTTGCGAGAATAGGGAAACAGTCGCCAGCAGGCCCAGGATCACCCAAAGCAAGGCGCCGATCCCGGAGAAATCGATCAGGTAGCCAAGGCCGACCACCGCGATGATGAATCCCACGGACCCCCACAAACGGATATGTCCATAGCGGTCGAAACGGTCGCCCAGATGCCCGAGCGTGACGGCCTCGATCAATGGCAGGGAAGCGCTCCAGAAGAAACTCAACAACAGCATGACCGCGAACAGCCAACCGAAACCAGTGCCGAAGAATACCCCGACATAGGCGACCAGGCTCAAGCCCGCAAGCCATTGGATGATGGGTACGCGCCTGCCGGTATGATCCGCGAGCCATCCCCAAAGACTGGGCGAAAAGATACGCGCCACCTGGAACAGCGACATCAGGATAGCGATCTGGAATGCGCTGAACGTCAGCGATTTGAGATACAGGCCCCAGAACGGGCTGAAAGCGCCAACAAACCCGAAGTAGGCAAAATAGAAGCCGGAAAGTCGCCAGTAAGGGACGTTTTGCATGGACTCAGGGGGCGAAGCCGCGACGCCCGCACTAGATTTAGAGTTTGGGCGTTTCGGTAACGACGTCTGCGCATTGCGCACGATGGCGCAGCGCATGATCCATCAGCACCAGCGCCAGCATGGCTTCGGCGATCGGCGTCGCACGCACGCCGACGCAGGGGTCATGGCGTCCTGTCGTCTGCATCATGACAGCGTGGCCTTGCTTGTCGATGGAGCGACGTTCCTGCGGGATGCTGGAAGTCGGCTTGAGTGCGACATGCACCAGGATCTCCTGGCCCGTAGAGATTCCACCGAGGATCCCGCCGGCATGGTTGCTGACGAATCCTTGCGGCGTCATCTCGTCACTGTGCACCGAGCCGCGCTGGGCGACGCTGGCGAAACCGGCGCCGATCTCGACACCTTTGACGGCATTGATGTTCATCATGGCGTAGGCGATCTCTGCATCGAGCCGATCATAGACCGGCTCTCCCCAGCCCACCGGCACCCCCTGGGCGACGAGAGAGATGCGTGCGCCGACCGAGTCACGTTCGGCGCGGATCCTGTCCAGATAAGCCTCCAGCTGCGGCACGACATCACGATTGGGCGCGAAGAACGGATTTTCGTTGACGGCCTCCCAGCTCTGGAAGGGGATCTCGATCTCACCGAGCTGGCTCATGTAGGCGCGGATCTTTACGCCATAGCGCTCCTGCAGCCACTTCTTGGCGATGGCGCCAGCTGCTACGCGTACCGCGGTCTCGCGCGCGCTGGAACGACCGCCGCCACGATAGTCACGAATACCGTATTTTTGCCAGTAGGTGTAATCGGCATGGCCGGGACGGAAGGTCTCCGCGATCTTGCCGTAATCCTGGCTACGCTGATCCTGGTTGCGGATGAGGAAACCGATGGGCGCGCCCGTGGTTTTGCCTTCGAAGACACCGGAGAGGATCTCCACCGTATCGGATTCCTGACGCTGGGTCACATGACGCGAGGTGCCGGGTTTGCGGCGATCCAGCTCGACCTGCATATCCTCGGCGGACAGTGCCAAGCCCGGAGGACAACCATCGACTATACCGCCGATGCCCGGTCCGTGGGACTCGCCAAAAGAAGTCAGCGTGAACAAGGTGCCTATGGTATTGCCGGACATAGAATCTCTGTTGCCATCAGGTTGATTTGAGGTTGGAGTTTATCACACGCCGCCCGTCAATTCGTCTTGAGCCCGGCGATCCAGCGCTCATAGATGGGCCGCGCCGTAGCATTCAGTTGCGCGACTCGGGACAGGAGATCCTGATGGATCTCGTCGACACTCTGCACTCCCGGACTATCGATCGCTTCGGCGATCTCCGATGCACCGACTTCGCACCAGGCCTTGACCATCTCTGCCGTCATTTCAATATGACACTGGAACGCCAGATGTTTGCCCAGGCTATAGGCCTGGTTGCGGCAGTGCGCGCTCGATAGGATATGCGTCGCACCGGAAGGCACTTCAAAGGTTTCGCCATGCCAATGGAACACCTGCATGCTGCGCAGATGACCGAACCACTGCCGCGCCTCTGCGCTCTCGCCCACATGCGCTTCGCCCCAGCCGATCTCCTTGACAGGGTTGCGGCCGACCTCGGCCCCCAGCGCCTTGCTGATGAGTTGCCCGCCCAGGCAATGGCCGAGCACTGGCACATCCTCGCTGACGGCATGCCGGACCAAAGCCAGTAACGGTGGGATCCAGGGCAAATCGTCGTTGACGCTCATCGGTCCGCCCATCAATACGATACCGCTGTAGTCCAGCGCGTTATTCGGCACGGCTTCGCCCTGGTCGATGCGGACCATATGCCAGGGAATCGCTTTTTCAGTCAGAAAGCTTCCGAGATATCCTGCACCCTCTGTCAGGGCATGCCTGAACACTACTACCGGCTTCATCTCACATCACCTCCATTCACGCTCATAGCTTTTCCAGCTCCCTGGCGCCAGGCCATCCAGCGTGTAACTACCGATGGCATAGCGGATCAGCCGCAGGGTCGGGAACCCGACCTTCGCCGTCATCCTGCGGACCTGGCGGTTCTTGCCTTCGGCGATCACCACCTCCAGCCAACTGGTCGGTATGGCCTTGCGTTCGCGGATCGGCGGCACTCTAGGCCACAACCCCTCTGGCTCGGCGATCTTGCGAACCTTGGCCGGTTGCGTCACGAAATCGCCCAGGTCGACCCCCACCCTCAATGGCGCGAGCGCTTCATCGGCTGGCTCGCCTTCGACCTGCACCCAATAGGTCTTGAATTCTTTGTGCCTGGGATGGGATAAACGGTGCTGTAGCGCCCCGTCATCGGTTAAAATAAGCAAACCTTCACTATCTGTATCGAGCCTGCCTGCCGCGTACACCTCCGGCATGTCGATGTAGTCCTTGAGTGTCTCGTGTGACGCATGGGCGCTGAATTGACAGACCACGCCATAGGGCTTGTTGAACAGGATCAGCATCAATCAAATGGGATTATTGTAAATGTCTAAGAAAATTGTTGTGCCCAGCCAGGGCGAAAAGATCACGGTCAATGCCGACAATGCGCTGAACGTGCCCGACCACCCGATTATCCCATTTATTGAGGGTGATGGCATCGGCGTCGACATTACGCCACCGATGCAGAAAGTCGTCGACGCTGCGGTCGCCAAAGCCTATGGCGGCAAACGTGCCATCTCGTGGATGGAAGTATACGCCGGTGAGAAAGCCACCAAGGTTTACGGCGACAATGTCTGGTTGCCGGAAGAGACCATGCAGGCGGTCAAGGATTACGTCATCTCGATCAAGGGTCCGCTGACCACCCCGGTCGGCGGTGGGATTCGCTCGCTCAATGTCACCCTGCGCCAGGAACTCGACCTGTATGTCTGCCTGCGGCCTGTGCAATATTTTCAGGGTGTGCCGAGCCCGGTCAAGCATCCGGAGAAGACCGACATGGTGATCTTCCGCGAGAACACCGAGGATATCTATGCCGGCATCGAATGGGCTGCCGACAGCGACGAAGTGAAGAAGGTCATCAGCTTCCTCAGCGACATGGGCGTGCGCAAGAAGATCCGCTTCCCGGACTCCTCCGCCATCGGCATCAAGCCAGTCTCGGTAGACGGCAGCAAGCGCCTCGTGCGCAAAGCCATCCAGTACGCGGTCGACAATAACCGCAAATCCGTGACTATCGCGCACAAGGGCAACATCATGAAGTTCACCGAAGGTGGCTTCAAGAACTGGGGCTACGAAGTAGCCAAAGAGGAATTCGGTGCGGTGGAGATCGACGGCGGCCCGTGGTGCAAACTGCCGAATGGCCTCGTCATCAAGGACTGTATCGCCGACGCTTTCCTGCAGGAGATCCTGTTACACCCAGCCGATTATGACGTGGTCGCGACCCTGAATCTCAACGGCGACTATATGTCCGACGCGCTCGCCGCGCAGGTCGGCGGCATCGGCATCGCCCCTGGAGCCAACCTCTCCGACACAGTCGCCATGTTCGAAGCGACGCACGGCACTGCGCCGAAGATCGCGGGTAAGAACCTGGCGAATCCGAGCTCGCTCATCTTGTCAGCGGAGATGATGCTGCGCCACATGGGCTGGACGGAAGCAGCCGACTTGGTATTGCAAGGCGTCGCCAAGGCGATAGGGTCAAAACGCGTCACTATCGACTTCTCTTCACAAATGGATGGCGCGACTCAGGTTGGCACCGCCGAATTCGGTGACGAGATCATCCAACAAATGGGCTGATAGCAAGGCCAGCGCCACAAAATAAAAAGGCCCGGTGAACGGGCCTTTTTAATGAAGTCTGTCTAACTTGTTGGGAAGCTTAAGCCTTCTGGATGTTAGAAGCTTGCTTGCCTTTTGGGCCTTCGGTGACGTCGAAACTCACACGTTGGCCTTCTTTGAGACTCTTGTAGCCAGACTCTACAATCGCGGAGAAATGAGCGAAAAGATCGTCGCCGCCATCATCCGGGGTAATGAAACCAAAACCTTTGGAATCATTGAACCACTTTACGGTACCTGTTGCCATTTAATACTTCCTTACTAAAACTAGGGGAGGCGTCCCCAAAAGTTTGTACTTCAAGACTTTAAGTCGGTAGTGCCGGCTACTTTGACCTCGAATCCAAACGCCTGAACGCGTTTTTACGTGTGTTATTCTGAGAAGTCAAGATTTTTTTAGGGGTTTATTCGACATTCGGCTCCATTTCAAGAAAATCCGTAGGTTTTCAATGCAAATTGCTTAGTATCTTTACAAAAAAAATACTAGCGTGCATCATCTGGAACAGTCGTGGAGCAACGTTTCCGCCGTTCATCATGGATTGTTAGAAGAAACCAATGGTTGCTGCAACATTACCTAGCAAATTAGGTGGCTTGGCCCGGACTCTGGTACAGGAAAAACTGCTATCGGAAGATGAAGCGAGCGCTATCCAATCGCTGGCCAACAGCCAGCAAGCCCCTTTTATCAGCCAACTGATCCAGAGCAAGAAGCTCTCCGCCATGAAGATCGCCGAAACTGCAGCAAATGCTTTCGGCTTCCCCCTGTTCGATCTCAATGCGCTGAATCCTGATTACTTGCCGACCAAGACCATCGACGCCAAGTTGATGCAAAGCAGTCGCGTCATGGCGCTGCAAAGCCGCGGCAATACCCTGTTCGTCGCCTTGTCCGACCCAACCAATCTGCATGCGCTGGACGATGTGCAATTCCAGGTCGGCATGGCGCTATCGCCGGTCGTGGTTGAAGACGACAAGCTCAGTCGCTGGATCGACAAGGTCGCGGAAGCGAGCGATACAAGCCTGAAATCCCTCGATGTCGACGACGACATCAACCTCGACATGGAGGGCGGAGACCAACCTGCGGAAGCCGAGGTTTCCAATGTCGAGATCGACGATGCGCCGGTCGTCAAATACCTGCAGAAGATATTGCTTGATGCGATCAATATGGGCGCGTCCGACTTGCACTTCGAACCTTATGAGAAATTCTATCGAATCCGCTACCGAGTCGACGGCGTACTGAAAGAGATCGCGCAACCGCCTCTCGCGATCAAGGAGAAACTGGCCTCACGCATCAAAGTCATCTCGAATCTCGATATCGCCGAAAAGCGGATCCCGCAGGATGGCCGGATGAAGTTGACGCTATCCAAGACCCGCTCCATTGATTTCCGGGTCAGTACCTTGCCCATGGTCAACGGCGAGAAGATCGTGATGCGTATCCTCGACCCGAGCAGCGCACAGCTGGGTATCGAAGCGCTGGGCTATGAGCCGGAACAAAAGGAAGCGCTACTGAGCGCAGTCAGCCGCCCATACGGCTTGGTGCTGGTCACTGGTCCGACCGGCTCAGGCAAGACGGTCTCGCTCTATACCTGCCTGAATATCCTCAACAATCCCGGCGTCAACATCTCGACCGCAGAAGACCCTGCCGAAATCCCGCTGGCAGGCATCAACCAGGTCAATGTCAACGACAAGCAAGGCCTGACCTTCGCTGCTGCGCTCAAGTCTTTCCTGCGGCAAGATCCCGACATCATCATGATCGGTGAGATCCGCGATCTTGAAACCGCCGACATGGCCATCAAGGCTGCCTCGACTGGTCACATGGTATTGTCGACACTGCATACCAACGATGCGCCATCGACCCTGACCCGCTTGCTGAACATGGGTGTGGCACCGTTCAACATCGCTTCTGCCGTATCGCTGATCACTGCACAGCGTCTCGCAAGGCGACTATGCAAGAACTGCAAGCAGCCGATCGACCTACCCAAGGAAGGCCTGCTCAGCATCGGCTTCGAGGAAGCCGACCTGGATGGCAGCTGGCAGCTATACGGCCCGAAAGAAGGCGGCTGCGAGATGTGTAACGGCGGATACAAGGGCCGCGTCGGTATCTATCAGGTGATGCCGGTCTCTGATGCCATGAGCCGGCTGATCATGAAGAACGGCACGGCACACGACATCGCGGACCAGGCCAGGAAAGAAGGCATCCGCGACCTGCGTCAATCAGGGTTACTCAAAGTCAAACAAGGCCATACCTCCATCGAAGAAGTATTGTCTGTCACCAATGAATAAGCAGAACAACATGCGCACCCCGGGGAAAGCAGATGGCAGCCAAAGCGACTAAAGATGTCACCTACGCCTGGGAAGGGACGGACAAAAAGGGTAAACGCATCAAGGGTGAAATGAAGGCCACAGGCGAAGCCTTTGTCAATGCTACGCTGCGCCGCCAAGGCATCAACGTCACCAAGGTCAAGAAACAAAGCGGGTTCGGCACCAAGAGCGGAAAAGTTACCGAAAAGGATGTCACGCTGTTCACGCGCCAGCTGGCAACGATGATGAAAGCCGGTGTCCCTCTGTTGCAATCGTTCGAGATCGTCGGCAAAGGGCACAGTAACCCCGCAGTCTCCAAGTTGCTGAACGATATCAAATCAGATGTCGAAACGGGCAGCAGTTTGAGTTCTGCCTTCCGCAAATACCCCTTGTATTTCGACGCCCTCTTCTGCAACCTGGTCGGCGCAGGTGAACAGGCCGGCATCCTGGATTCGTTGCTGGATCGTCTCGCGTCCTATAAGGAAAAGATCCTCGCGATCAAGGGCAAAATCAAGTCCGCTCTGTTCTATCCCGTGTCGATCATCATCGTCGCTTTCATCATCACAGCAGTGATCATGATCTTTGTGATTCCAGCATTCAAAGATTTATTCAGCAATTTTGGTGCTAGCTTACCAGCCCCAACATTGGCTGTAATGGCGATATCTGATTTTTTCGTCGCGTACTGGTGGGCTATCTTTGGCAGCATAGGTGGTGGCTTATGGTTCTTCCTCTACACTTGGAAGCGTTCCGAAAAGATGCAGGCTACAATGGATCGGCTGCTGCTCAAGTTGCCATTATTCGGCGACCTCATTCGCAAGGCGACCATCGCGCGTTTTGCGCGCACGCTCTCCACCATGTTTGCAGCCGGCGTACCGCTGGTCGAAGCGCTAGACTCTGTGGCCGGTGCTTCGGGCAACCGGGTGTATTACGACGCCACCAAGAAGATCCAGAGCGAGATCAGCACCGGCACCAGCCTGACTGTAGCGATGCAGAACTCTGAAGTATTCCCGAACATGGTGTTGCAAATGGTCGCCATCGGCGAAGAATCTGGCGCACTCGACTCCATGCTGTCAAAAGTCGCGGATTTCTTCGAAGCAGAAGTCGATGATGCTGTCGACGCTCTTTCGAGCTTGATGGAGCCGATCATCATGGTGGTATTGGGCGTACTGATCGGTGGTCTTGTGGTGGCGATGTACCTGCCGATCTTCAAGATGGGTGCAGCCGTCGGATAACGATTGAAGTCAGCAAGATAATCCCGCCCGCGATCCATCGCTGGCATGTGTTTTCGCTTGCTAACTCTGTTCTATTTCTTGGCTTTCGCCGCTGCATCCAGCGCCTGTTCGATCTCCTTGGCTGGGTAGGCGCCCAGTATCCGCTTGCCATCCTGCAGGATCA
>CAMLMA010000013.1 GCA_946481065.1 uncultured Nitrosomonadales bacterium | reverse complement strand
AGAGTGATAGGAGTGGGCTGGGTCATCGGTTATAATCTTCTGAATTTTTTTGGGGCGTATTCAATGAAGCATAGTTTAGCGTTAATTGCGGTGCTCTGGCTCACGGGCTGCGCCATCTTCGGCGCGCCGACTGAAATCGACGAGACCAAGGGTTGGCCGGTTCAGCGTATCTTTGCCGAAGCCGAGCAAAAGATGCGCGACAAGGACTACGAAAAAGCCATCAAGTACTACCAGACGCTCGAGTCCCGCTATCCCCATGGCCGATATGCCACCCAGGCCCAGCTCGAGATCGCCTATGCGTATTACAAGAAGAACGATCCGGCGTCCTGTATCGCGGCGGCCGACCGCTTCATCAAGCTGCACCCCAACCATCCGAATATCGATTACGCCTATTACATCAAGGGCCTGGCCACATTCACGGAACGTGGCCTCGTCGAAAAGCTGACCAAGCAGCAGATCAGTGACCGGGACCCGAAATCCATGCGCGAGTCTTTTTCTGCCCTGAAGGAACTGGTCACGCGTTACCCCAACAGTCGTTACGTCAAGGACGCCACCTTGCGAATGACCTATCTGGTCAATGCGCTGGCCGAACATGAGATGCATGTGGCGCGCTACTACATGAAGCGCAAGGCCTATGTCGCTGCGATCAACCGCGCCAAATATGTGGTGGAAGTCTATCCGGATTCGACCAGTGTCGAGGAAGCGCTGGTGATCCTCATCAGTGCCTACGATCTGCTCGGCATGGATGACCTCAGGGATGACACGCACCGCGTGCTGCAAACCAACTACCCGAACAGCAGGATGCTTGGCAAAGGTGTGCCCAGCGATCAGCAAGTCTGGTGGAAATTCTGGGAAAGTCTGTTCTGAAATAGCACGGAGCAGTTCTTCCGCGCCCCTGCCCTGTCATACCGTCGCTTGATGAATGGCTGCTACATAGCAGCCATTCGACGCGCGCCGTTCTAGGTTAATCCTTGCCCTTGTCTTGCTTGCGGGCCTTCAATTCGGCTCGCTGCGCTGTCTTGCGGCGACGCATGCTGACGATACCCTCGCCCCGTTTCGGCTTGTTCTCGCGCTGCGCGAACGGGTTCTCGCCTTGATTGAACTGGATGCGGAGCGGCGTACCAGTCAACTGGAAGGCCTTGCGGAAAGTCTTTTCCAGGAACTTGATGTAATTATCGCGAATACCATCCACATGGTTCCCGTGAATCACGATGATCGGCGGGTTGCTACCCCCCTGGTGCGCGTATCGCAGCTTAGGGCGGATGTTCTTGCTGATCGGGGGTTGATGCAAGGTCGTGGCGTCTTCCAGTACACGGGTCAGCTGCGGCGTCGATAACTTGGCCATGGCAGCCTTGTAGGCGATGTCGATGGACTTGAACAACTCAGGCAAGCCCTTTTTCTTGAGTGCCGAGATGTAATGGAACTGGGCAAAATCGAGGAATTGCAGCTTGCGATCGATCTCGCGCTTGATCCAGTCACGCCGGTCGTCTTCCAGACCATCCCATTTATTGATGGCGACGACCAAGGCCCGGCCACTCTCCAGGATATAAGCGGAAACATGCGCATCCTGCTCGGTGATGCCTTCCTGGGCATCGACCACCAACACGGCCACATTCGCCTCCTCGATCGCCTGGATGGTCTTGATCACCGAGAACTTCTCGATCGCTTCGATCACCTTGCCGCGCTTGCGTACACCAGCGGTATCGATGATCGTGTAATGTTTGCCGCCCCGTTCCAGCTCGATATGGATCGAATCGCGCGTGGTGCCCGGCTGATCGAAGGCAATCACGCGCTCCTCGCCGAGCATGGCGTTGACCAACGTGGACTTTCCGACATTCGGCCGCCCGACGATCGCGATCTTGGGGTGCTTGGTGTTTTCCTCACTCGCTTCCGTCTCGATCTCTGCCGGCACGTTGTCGAGAGCCAGCTCGACCAGGTCGCGCACCCCCTCGCCGTGTGCTGAGGAGATGGACAGCGGCTCACCCAAACCAAGCTCATGGAACTCTGCGCTGGCGATCGCGCGCTGGATACCTTCGGTTTTGTTCACCGCCAGCAATACCGGGCGCTGGCTCTTGCGCAGCCGGTCAGCGATCACATGGTCCTGAGGCGAGACACCTTGGCGTCCGTCAACCAGAAAGATGATGACATCCGCTTCGTCGATCGCGAGCAAAGTCTGACGTGCCATCGCCTTCAGGATACCGGTATCTGCGGCTGGCTCGAAGCCACCGGTATCGACCACGAGGTAGGGGCGACTGCCCCCGATGCCGCGACCGTAATGGCGGTCACGCGTCAAACCCGGCAAGTCAGCGACCAGTGCATCCCGACTACGGGTCAGGCGATTGAACAGGGTCGACTTTCCGACATTCGGCCGGCCGACAAGGACGATGGTAGGAATCATGCGTTATTTGGTCGAAAGCGCGTACAGGCCGCCCTTGCGGGTCTGCGCCAGCAATCCGTTGCTGCCCAGCCCGGTGAGCCGGGGCATGATCGGACTATCCTGTACATTGATGCGTGCGGCAAAGGCGCCGTCTTCTCGCGAGAGGAAATGGACATAACCCTGCACGTCGCCGACGGCAATCACATCCCCCAGTGCCAACGGTGCGCTTAGCAGGCGATTCTTAAGCGCACCCTGGCGCCAGAAGGTCTTGCCGTTGGAGTATTCGAGTGCGTAGACCGCGCCGACGGCATGCGATACGTAAACGCGCGCATCCTCTGCGCTGAGGCCAGTGTAGCTGGAGATATCGCGGTTCCAGACGACTTTGCCGGTAGCGCGGTCGACACCGGCGATCTTGCCCTGATAGGCGACGGCATAAACCAGCGGGCCATCGACGAATGGCTGGCTGGTTATATCGGCGATGCGTTCGATCTCGGTCGTGCCTTTGGGCAGAGCCACCGACACTTCCCAGATGATCTTGCCGTCTTCCGCACGCAGGGCGATCATCTTGCCGCCGGCAAAACCGGCATAGACAGCGCCGTCAGCCAGCACCACGCCTGCCGAGCTACGTAGACTCAGTGGCGGATTCACACGTTCGTAGACCCATTTACGACTGCCGTCCTTGGCACTGATACCAAAGATACGGCTGTCGCCCGCACGAACGATGACAAGGTCGTCACTGACCTGGGGGATGCTGAGCACTTCGCTGCTCACCTTGGATTTCCACAGCAGCTTGCCTGATTGGTCGTAGGCCATGACGTAGGCCTTCGGTGTGCCGACCAAAACAAGATTGGGACCAAGGCCGACACCGCCGGATAGCGGCTCACCGGCGTTGACACGCCACACTTCCTTGCCGGTGGCTGCGTCGACCTTGACGATCTCGCCACTCGCGCTGGCCGCGTAGACCATGCCGCCGTCAACAGCCGGGGTAAAATCGAATTCCTGTGATTCGCCCAGATTCGTATGCCAGACGATCTTTGGGGTCATGGTCGGCTTGAACTGTGCAAGCTCCTGCGGCGGCTCGGCGAGATCACGGCCGAACATGCGTTCGGACATGTCATTCTTCAGGTCAGAGAGCGAACTGCAGGCGCAGAGCATGAGCGCGAGCAGCGCCAGGAGTGTGGTTCGTAGTTTCATGTTCACTACTGGCAATTTAACTGCCCAAGGCTTCCAGCTTGTGCTGGGTATAGGCATGGTAACGGCCTTGCGGATCCAGTTTGGCAAGCGCTTCGACATAAGCGCTCTTGGCCTCGACCTTTTTGCCCTGCGCCATGAGGATATCGCCTCTAAGGTCGGCAAACAGGCCGTCGAAGGCAGCGTCATGCTTTTCGGACAAGGTCTTGAGCGCAGCATCGTAGGCCTTGGTCTCATACTGGATGGCTGCCAGCTGTAGAGCAGCAAGTGCCTTCACCGCATCTTCCTTGGCGTTCTTGATAGCCCATTCGAGCTGTGCGGTCGCCGTTTTGGTGTCCTTGTCCTGATAGTTGGCTTTAGCCGCCAGCAGGGCCGCACGACCGGCATACGGAGTCATGCGGTAGTTATCCATGAGATCGCCTGCGATCGTCTTGATCGCTTTGGTGTCCTTGATGTCCGTCTTGGTCAAGGTCTGGTATTCGGCGGATGCGCCTGCAGCCTGCTTGTGCTGGTAGATCTTCCAGCCCTGGATGCCCGCATAGACGACAGCTGCGACCGCGATCACCGACAACACCTTGTTGCCATTGGTCCGCCACCACGCTCTGATCGCGTCTAACTGTTCCTGTTCTTCCAAATCGTATGCCATACCCGTTCCTAGTCTCGTTTATGCTGTTTGCGCGGCCATGCCTTTTCGGCCCGGGATCGCGCTCAATAGATTCTTCGTATATTCCTGTTGCGGCGCTGCGTAGAGCGCTTCAACCTGGCCATGCTCGATCAGCTTGCCACGATGCATGACCGCCACTTCATCCGCGATATGCCTGACGACGCGCAGATCGTGACTGATGAAGAGGTAACTCAATGCCATCTCTTGCTGCAACTCCTTCAGCAACAAAAGGATCTGCGCCTGTATCGACACGTCCAGCGCCGATACCGGCTCGTCACACACCACCAGCTTGGGTTCCAGTACCAGCGCACGCGCGATACCGACGCGCTGCCGCTGCCCGCCCGAGAACTGATGGGGATATTTGTTCATATCGGCTTCGCTCAAACCGACGCGTTTAAGCATCGCGAGCGCCTTTTGTCGGCGTTCGTCAGCATTGCCCAGCCCATGGATCAGCAAGCCTTCGGCAACGATCTCGCCGATGCGCATGCGTGGATTGAGCGAGGCAAACGGATCCTGGAACACCATCTGCATATCGCGTCGCCGCTGCCGTAACTCCGCGGCCGTCAACTTTGCCAGGTCGATTCCCTGGAAAAGCACTTCGCCGCTATCCAAGGGCAGCAATTGTAGCAGACAACGGGCCAGCGTAGACTTGCCGCTTCCCGACTCGCCCACCACAGCCAGAGTCGTACCTGCATGCAGGTCGATACTGACATCGTCCAGCGCGTGGATCCTGGTACTAGTCAGCCCGAGTTTCCCACTGCGCTGGGTATAGGTCTTGTGCAGGTGTCGGGCGCTGAGAATGATCTCGCTCATACCACCGCCTCCACGCCATCATCCACACCGTCGACCCAGGCATAGTCGATCGGTTGCAAGGCTTTCTTACCGTCCGCATCGGGCACACAGGCAAGCAAGGCCTGGGTGTAAGGATGGCGTGGGCGTTGTAACACCTCCGCCACCGGCCCGGACTCGACGATCTCGCCGCGGAACATGACGACGACATCATCCGCGATATCCGCTACCACGCCGAAATCGTGCGTGATGAACAGCATGCCCATGTTCATGCGGGTCTTCAATTCATCGAGAAGCTTGAGGATCTGCGCCTGCACGGTCACATCGAGCGCAGTGGTGGGCTCGTCGGCGATCAACATGGCGGGTTCGCAAGCGATGCTCATCGCGATCATGACGCGCTGACGTTGCCCCCCGGAGAGTTCATCCGGATAACTGTCGGCACGGCTCGCGGGGATACCCACCTGCTCCAGCAAGCTGGCCACCCTGGCCTTCAGCGCCTTGCCCTTGAGACCCAGATGTACCGTCAGGCTCTCGCCGATCTGGTAGCCCACGGTAAGGACCGGGTTGAGGGAGGTCATCGGTTCCTGGAAGATCATGCCGATGCGCTTGCCGCGGATATCGCGCATCTGTTCGTTATCGAGGGTGACTAGGTCCTGCCCCTGGAACATCACCTTGCCGCTGACCTGCTTCAACTGCTTGGAAAGCAATTGCATCACGGCGAGCGCCGTCAGGCTTTTGCCGCTGCCGGACTCCCCGACCACACATGTGGTTCGGCCGGGTTGCAGCGTAAGCGTGACATCCTTGACCAGGATGCGCTCGGGCATCGCAGCAGGGACGATGGTCAGACCTTCGATACGAAGTAGCTCAGCCATGTTGAATCAGTTTAACCGCAGACTCCAGATCTTGTTTTTGTTGTTCGCCAGCGACCAGCATCGGTTTCAAGCTGACGACCCCAGTTCGTACTTCATCTTCGCCCAAGATGACGGCATACCGCGCCTTGCTGCGGTCTGCCTTTTTCATTTGCGACTTGAAGCTTCCGCCGCCCGCATGCATGACGACGGTGAGCCCGGCGTCACGAAGGTGCTCGGCGATCGCCAGCGCCTGCGCTTCGGCCAGTTCACCGACATTGACCAGATAAACATCCGGTTGTTCACTTGCTTCGATGCCGTATTCCTGCATCAGCAAGAATACGCGCTCAAGTCCGATACCAAATCCGCAGGCTGGCGTGGCGTCGCCGCCGATACGTTCGACCAGGCTGTCATAGCGACCGCCGCCGGCGATGGTGCCCTGACTGCCGAGCCGCGTCGTGACCCATTCGAACACCGTGCGGTTGTAGTAATCAAGGCCGCGCACGAGGCGTGGGTTGATCTGGAACGCCACTCCTGCATCACGCAATCGCTTGCAGAGACCGTCGAAATGCGCCCGGCTCTCCTCTCCAAGCACATCGAGCAGTCGTGGCGCGGCCTCGATCATGGCTTGCATGCGTGGATTCTTGCTGTCCAGGATGCGCAGGGGGTTGGTATGCAGACGACGCTTGGCGTCCTCATCCAGCAGGTCAGCGTGGGCTTCGAAATGCCGGATGAGCACCTGACGATATGTGGCTCGCTCGCTGGCGTCGCCGATGGTATTGAGGTGTAGCGCGACGTCTTGCAAACCCAGCTCCCGCCAGAGACGAGCCAGCAGGATGATCTGCTCAGCGTCGACATCCGGGCCGTCGAAACCGAACGACTCGACACCGATCTGATGGAACTGACGTTGGCGACCCTTTTGCACGTTCTCGTGACGGAACATCGGGCCCATGTACCACAGGCGCTGCGGGCCATTATAGGTCAGGCTGTGCTCGACCACCGCACGCACGCAACCCGCCGTGCCTTCCGGGCGCAATGTCAGGCGGTCACCGTTGAGCTTGTCTTCCCATGAGTACATCTCCTTCTCGACGATGTCGGTATGCTCGCCGACGCTGCGCACGAATAGATCGGTCGGCTCTACGATCGGCAACCGAATATTACGGTAACCGTACTGTGCAAGCACACGACTAGCCGTGGACTCCAGCTTCTGCCAAAGCGCAGTCTGCTCGGGCAGGATATCGTAGAAACCCTTGATGCTCTGGAATTTGGTGCCTTGGAATTGATCGCTCATTATGGTGCTTGTTGTCAGATCGCTTTTAGCGGGATGGTCTTCGAGACTGTTGACGCACGCAGGACGCCGCCTTCGGCATAGTGTTCGCGCACGTAGTTTTCGACGATGGCCTGGAACTCCTCGGCGATGTGGTCGCCCTTCAGTGTCACGGTCTTTTGGCCGTCGACGAACACCGGTGCCACAGGCACTTCTCCCGTACCTGGCAAGCTGATGCCGATATTGGCGAGTTTGGATTCGCCAGGCCCATTGACGACGCACCCCATCACCGCGACGCTCATGGTCTCGACGCCAGGGTACTCGATACGCCAGATCGGCATCTGCTCGCGCAGGTAGCGCTGGATCTTCTGCGCCAACTCCTGGAAGAAGGTCGAGGTCGTGCGTCCGCAGCCAGGGCATGCAGTGACCAGCGGGGTGAATGAGCGGATGCCCATGGTCTGCAGGATCTCCTGCGCCACCACGACTTCCTTGGTCCGAGATTCGCCGGGTTCCGGCGTCAAGGAGATGCGAATCGTGTCGCCGATGCCTTCCTGCAGAAGCAGCGACAATGCCGCGGTCGAGGCGACGATGCCCTTGGAACCCATGCCGGCCTCGGTCAGGCCAAGATGCAGGGGGTAATTGCAGCGTTTGGCCAGCTCACGATAGACGGTGACCAGGTCCTGCACGTCACTGACCTTGCAGGAGATGATGATATGGTTGGCCGGCAGGCCGATCGCTTCCGCCTGTGCAGCGCTCTCGAGAGCCGACTGTATGAGGGCTTCACGCATCAAGGCATCCGACGACAGAGGCTCCGCACGCTTGGCATTCTCGTCCATCATGCGCGCCATCTTTTCCTGGTCGAGGCTACCCCAGTTGACGCCGATGCGCACCGGCTTGTCGTACTTGATCGCGGTCTCGATCATGGCCGAGAACTGTTCGTCACGCTTCGATCCCTTGCCGACATTGCCCGGATTGATGCGGTATTTGGCCAGTGCCTCGGCACATTCAGGATACTGCGCCAGCAGCTTGTGGCCGTTGTAATGGAAATCGCCGACCAAAGGCACATTGCAACCCATGGCGTCGAGCTGGCGTCGGATCGTCGCGACCTGGGCTGCGGCTTCGGGTGAATTGACGGTGATACGGACCACTTCGGAACCCGCCTGCCAAAGCTCGAATACCTGCTGCACGGTGGCTGCGGCATCGGCGGTGTCAGTATTGGTCATCGACTGCACGACCACCGGGGCATCGCCCCCGACCGGCACATGGCCGACCATGGCCTGGAGGCTCTGACGACGTTGGATGGCTAAGCTGTTCAAGATCTATTCCAGAGTGATTCGCGCAACGTTGAGCTTGGTGTAGGGGCCAAGATCGACCGTCTTGCCATTGAAAACGACGACTGAACCTGCAGCATTGCCGATGATGAGTTTGAGCGGCGGCTGGCCCTCGATCTGTTCGGCAGTGCCCGCAGGCTTGGTCTTGTTGAGGATCTCACGATCGTTACGATCGACCACACTCACCCAGCTGGATTCGGTGAAACGCAATTCAACCTTGGCCAGCGCGCGGGATGCGTCCTGCGGGTCCATAGGCGCAGAGGCGACGTTCGCTTCCGGCGCTGGAGCCGGTGCTGTTTCAGTATTGGCCGCAGCTGCGTCTGGCACAGGTTCTGCGGCTTGCGCACGCTCAGCAGCCGGCAAGGCCGCGACAGGCAAAGGTTCGGTAACCTCGTTGGATGCCGTGTCGGACACGGTCGGCGCCGGGGCCACTGCGATGGCCTTCGGCGCACCGACGCGCGCCGGCTCGACATACAGCAGCCATGCGCCTAGCAAGACCGCGATGACGATACTGGCCGAGATGTAAGCGACCCAGGGTCGGCGGTCGCCGCCAGAGATCAGGATATTGGCGGACTGGATGGTGATGGCTTTTGGGCCGCCGGCTGGCGAGTAAGCCTTGTAGGCGTCGAGCAAAGGCTCTGCGGCGATCTCCAGCAATCGTGCGTAATTGCGGATGAAACCGCGGGTGATGGTGGTTTCAGGCAGGGCCGAGAATTCATCGTTTTCCAGCGCGTGGATCTGGCGCGGGCTGAGACGCAGGTGGCTGGCCACATCCTCGACAGAAAGCCCCCTGGCCTCCCGGGCTGCCTTTAGACTGGCGCCGATGGCGGCTTGCTGGCCCACCACTTCCGCCGTGTCGGTCTTTTCCGTATCGCTCATCACTGCCCCGACAATAACGCTTTGGTTTGTTCTGAATTGGGATATTTCTTGCGCAACTGCAACGCGTAGCTCGCCTCTGCGTCGCGGCCGCCCAGCAATCGCTCGACCTTGATGCCGAGCCACAGCATCTCTGCAGTCGGATCGTTCGCCAGTGGCGTCTGCAGATACTGCCGGGCGCGCATGGGCTGGCCACGGTCATACTCGATCTGCGCTAGCTGGTAAGACGCCTGGTATAGCACGGGCTGCACCTGCAGGGCGCGCTGCAGATAGACTTCGGCATTGACGACATCCTTCTTGCGCAAGGAGCAGACGCCGGCGTTCATGTAGGCCACGCCGGGCGTCACATACAGCGGGTTCTTGACGGCTTCGAGGAACTGCGTGATGGATTCGTCGTAGCGCCCACGTGAACAAAGGAAGGTGCCGTAATTGTTGCGCGATTCAGAATTGTTGGGCGCCAATTCGATCGCTTTCTTGAAGCTGGCGTCGGCCTTCGCATCTTCACGCAGCGCCGCATAGACCAGCCCCAAGCCGTTATGACCCAGCGAGTAGGAGGGATCGATCTGCACCGCCTCCTTGAACTCTTCAAGAGCGATGCCGAGCTGATTCTGGGCATAGTACCCTGCGCCCAGCTCGGTATGGATGCGCGCACGCTCACTGAGATTGGACTCGCCGCCATAGGCAGGACGCTCAGGTTGCCCAGCGCAAGCAGTCAGCATGAGGGCAAGCAGCAGGGACAGCCATTTCATTGAGTTACCTCGATAGCAATATTCTTGAAAGTCCGGTGACGTTCGCTGCGCTTGGTCTTGTCCTGCACCTGGCCGGCCAATTGGCCACACGCGGCATCGATATCGTCACCGCGTGTCTTGCGCGTGGTCACGACGTAACCGGCTTGCATCAACACATCGCGGAACCGGCGGATATTGTCCGGCTTGGAAGTCCCGTAACCACTGTTGGGGAACGGGTTGAACGGGATCAAGTTGAACTTGCAGGGCACATCGCGCACGACATCCAGCAATTGGCGTGCGTGCTCGACCGTGTCGTTGATGCCATCCAGCATCACGTATTCGAATGTGACGAAATCCCGTGGCGCCTTTACCAGGTAACGCTCACAGGCTGCCATGAGCGCTTTCAGCGGATATTTCTTGTTGATCGGCACGATCTCGTCGCGCAACGCGTCATTCGGCGCGTGCAGCGAAACAGCCAAGGCGACCGGGCAATCTTCCTTGAGCCGATCCATGGCCGGCACCATACCGGAGGTAGACAGGGTCACGCGGCGGCGGCTCAGGCCATAAGCCGAATCGTCGAGCATGATCTGCATGGCGGTGACGACATTGTCGTAATTGGCCAGCGGCTCGCCCATACCCATCATGACCACGTTACTGATGATGCGCTCGCCTGGCGGCAGCATATCGTAGCCGTCGGCTTGCCGCAGCGATCGGTTCGCGACCCAAAGCTGGCCGATGATCTCGGCGACACTGAGATTGCGATTGAAGCCTTGGCGGCCGGTGGAGCAGAACGTGCACTCCAGGGCGCAACCGACCTGGGAAGAGACGCACAGGGTGCCACGATCGGCTTCGGGGATGAACACGGTCTCGACCCCGTTGCCGCCGCCTGCACCGATCAGCCATTTACGCGTGCCGTCATCCGACACCTGCTCAAGCTGGACCTCAGGCGGCGTGATACTGGCTTCCTGCGACAGCTTCTCACGCAGGGATTTAGCGATATCGGTCATCTGCTCGAAATCGGCCACGCCGAAATGATGCATCCAGCGCATCAACTGCTTGGCGCGAAACGGCTTCTCACCGAGCTTCTGGAAGTACTCGGCGAGTTGCGACTGGTTCAGATCGAGCAGGTTGACCAATACCGGCTGCCTGGTTACTTACCGAAGAAGTAAGCGATCTCGATCGCTGCGTTTTCGGCGGAATCGCTACCGTGTACGGCGTTGGCGTCGATGCTCTCGGCGAAATCGGCGCGAATGGTGCCCGCAGCGGCTTCCTTCGGGTTGGTGGCACCCATCAGCTCGCGATTCTTGGCGACAGCGCCCTCGCCTTCCAGCACCTGGATCATGACTGGACCGGAGATCATGAACTTGACCAGATCCTTGAAGAAAGGACGCTCCTTGTGCACGGCGTAGAAGCCTTCTGCGTCAGCCTGGCTCAATTGGGCCATCTTGGCGTTGACGATCTTCAAGCCCGCGTCTTCGAAACGGGTGTAGATCTTGCCGATGACGTTCTTGGCGACTGCGTCGGGTTTGATGATGGAAAGGGTGCGTTCAACAGCCATATTTGCTCCGAAAATTCAAGTGGATGAAAGGGTGCAAGAATACCATTTTGACGCACTTAAATAAACCTTGAATCGGCGCATCAGCGGCTTTTTTGCGGCAGCGCAGGCATGTCATCGACATCCGCATGCCGACACGATACTTGGCGAGATCACTGCCTTGTGCTTTAAGATGTCGGCAAGCGACGCAGCTTCACCGCAACCCTACCGCCGGGCAAACCGGCCATCACTTCCGGGAGGCATGACATGGCGACATATCGCAGCACCTTCTCCATCAGGCGTCTTTGGCTGATCCTGGCCAGCAGCATGGTCCTCATGTTCGCGATCCTGCTCTACTTCGGGCATGAGATCTACCAAGAGGCACCACCCATTCCGGACAAGGTCGAGAGCGATGGCGGCGAGGTGCTCTACACGCACGCCGACATCGCCCGTGGCCAGAACGTCTGGCAATCGATAGGCGGCATGCAGCAGGGTTCGATATGGGGGCATGGCGGCTATCTCGCCCCCGACTGGAGCGCCGACTGGTTAAGACGTGAAGCCGAGGCGCTACGGAACCTGCTAGCAGGCACTGCCGGCCAAGAAGCGCCGGAAGTGGCCGATGCCTTGCTGCGCAAGCAGCTACGGACGAACACTTATGACCCGGCCAGCGGCATACTGCGCGTGAGCGAAGCGCGGGCCCAGGCCATTCGCCAGGTCGCCGAGCATTATCGCGGCTTGTTCCAGGCAGATGCGGCCTATCTGGACCTGCGACGGGCCTATGCGATGCCGCTGCATGCCACGCTGGACGAGAATGACGCGCATGCGCTGACGGCCTTCTTTTTCTGGACGGCCTGGAGTGCAGTGACCAACCGTCCCGGCGACGACATCAGCTACACCAGCAACTGGCCGCACGACCCGCTGGTAGGCAACACGCCGAGTGCCGGTGTGCTCTTGTGGAGCCTGATCTCCATCCTGGTGCTGCTCGGCGGGATCGGCGCCATCGTCTGGTACTACGCTCGCCAGTACGACGATTGGCGCAACGACCAGGCACCGGAGGAAGGTTACGCCCAGGATGACCGCATGGCTTCGCTCACCATCACACCTTCCATGCGGGCGACCGCGAAATTCTTCTGGGTGGTGACTGCGCTGTTCCTCATGCAGATCGGGCTGGGCGTCATCACCGCACACTATGCTGTCGAGGGCCAAGGCTTGTATGGCCTGCCTTTTGCCGAGTACCTGCCCTATGTGGTGACGCGTACCTGGCACACACAGCTCGCGGTGCTATGGATCGCCACCGCCTGGCTCGCCACCGGGCTCTACGTGGCTCCCTTGCTGTCGGGCCATGAACCGAGATTCCAGCGCCTGGGGGTCAACTTCCTGTTCTGGAGCCTGCTATTGATCGTGGCAGGCTCGTTCGCAGGCCAGTGGCTCGCGGTGCATGGATTCTTCCACAACCTCACGCTCAACTTCTGGTTCGGCCATCAGGGTTATGAATACATCGACCTCGGCCGGTTCTGGCAGATCTACCTCTTCATCGGCCTACTGCTATGGGTGACCCTCGTATTGCGCGCTTTGTGGCCAGCGCTGCGGCAGGGCCCGGCTGGTTCGCTGGTGTTCCTCGTCATCATCTCCACCATCTCCATCGGCCTGCTTTACGGGGCCGGGCTGATGTGGGGAGAGCACACCCACATCAGCATCATGGAGTACTGGCGCTGGTGGGTCGTCCACCTGTGGGTCGAGGGCTTCTTCGAGGTCTTCGCCACCGCCATCATCTCGGTGCTGTTCGTGCGCATGGGGTTACTGCGGGGGGCTGTCGCGACCACGATGGTGCTGTTCTCCACCATCATCTTTCTCGGAGGCGGCGTACTCGGCACGTTCCACCATTTGTACTGGAGCGGCACCCCGATCTCGGTCATGGCGCTAGGCGCGACGATCTCGGCGCTGGAGGTGGTGCCGCTGATGGTCGTCGGCTTCGAGGCCTACAGCCATGCGAAACTGGAAAAACAGGCCACATGGCAAGCGACCTATCATTGGCCGTTCATGTTCTTCAGCGCCGTGCTGGTCTGGAACCTGATCGGCGCCGGCCTCTTCGGCTTCCTCATCAACCCGCCTATCGCGCTCTACTACATGCAGGGCCTCAATACCACCGCCAATCATGGCCATGCCGCCCTGTTCGGCGTCTATGGCATGCTGGGGCTTGGCCTGATGCTCTTCTGCCTGCGCGGGCTCACCGATGTGACGCGCTGGAATCGCAAACTACTGTCGTTGAGCTTCTGGAGCCTGAATATCGGCCTTGCCATGATGACCTTCCTCTCCCTGCTGCCGCAAGGGCTATGGCAGACCTATGCCAGCATCAAGCATTCCTACGCCTATGCGCGTTCGGCAGAGTTCATGCATAGCAGATTGATGGAAGGCCTGGTCTGGGCACGCGTGCCCGGCGACGTCGTGTTCGCGATCGGCGCCATCGCGTTCGCCCTCTTTGTCTGGCAAGCCTTCAGGAGTAACCCGTGATGAAGTCGAAACGCCTACCCAGTTACGAATGGGATGCCATCGCCGGCATCCTCGCCGCCGTGGTTGCCCTCGTGCTGCATATGCTGCATGTGGTGGATGAGTCCATCGTGCTGCCCATCCTGCTCGCATTGCTGGGCCTGCTGTTCCTTAACTTCATGCGGCATACGCACAGCAACGAGCGCACGGCAGAACAAGTCGACATGATCGCTAATGAGCTGACGCAGATGCAACAGTGGCTGAAAGCGCCGGAAGTCCTGCTGGTCGGCCCGCGCCAGCTACGATCCGTCAACGAGCAGTTCGTGCGACAGATGCGCGGCGACACGCTCTGGTACAACCTGTGCCTCAGCATGTATGCGCCAGCGCCGCTGTTCGATGCCCTGCTTCGCCCGGCACTGGAGAATCCGCTCGTGACCTCGGTGCAATTCGTGCTCGACACGAGCCAGCGTGCGTTGTGGCAAGACGTGATACAGCCGCGTATCGCATCCTGCGCGGGGAACGACAAGGTGCGGGAGCCGCGCTGGTGCAAGCTGGACAAGACCTTGTCCTTCATCATGGCGGATAGCCAGGCGAGCGGCGGTACGGAAGCGCTACTGAGTTTCTGGGGTGAACCTTTCATGGCACAGAGCAACGCACGTGATATCCCGCGTTTCATCTTCCATGTGCAGAAGGATTCCACATTGTTGCCGCACCTCGTCGAAGTGCAGCGCAACGCCTTGACGGCCTGAGCCTGCATGCGCCGAGATTCGGCGCTATCAGGTCAGCCGGTCGTCGAATTGCGCTGGCGGCGCGCTTCGTAAAGACAGATGCCGCTAGCGACCGAGACGTTGAGGCTCTCGACCGAGCCGAACATCGGGATACCGACCAAGGCATCACAGGTTTCGGCGGTCAGTCGGCGCAAGCCCGTGCCTTCCGCGCCCAGCACCAGCGCCAATGGCCCGGTCAGCTTTGTCGAAAACAGGTCATGATTCGCTTCAGCCGAGGCGCCGACGACGAACACGCCGGCCTCTTTCAATTCGCGCAAGGTGCGCGCGAGATTGGTGACTGCGATAAAAGGTACCGTCTCGGCCGCGCCGCAGGCGACCTTGCGCACCGTGGCGTTCAAACCGGCCGCCCGATCCTTGGGCGCGATCACCGCATGCACGCCCATGGCGTCCGCCACACGCAAGCAGGCGCCGAGGTTATGCGGGTCTTCCACGCCATCCAGCACCAGGAAGAACGGCGGTTCCTTGAGATCGGATTCGAGGATGTCATAGATATCACGGTACGGGATCGGTGTGTCGACCACCCGGGCGATCACGCCTTGATGGCGCCCATTGGCGCCCGCCATGCCGTCGAGCCGCGAACGCTCGACCTGCATCAGGCGCACGCCGGCGGCTTCTGCCATGCCCAGCAGGTCTTTCATGCGCGCGTCGACGCGATCACGATCGATCAGGATCTCCTGGATACTGGCGGCATGCTGGCGCAAACGGCTAAGCACGGCATGGAAGCCAAATAGGATACGGGTGTCGCTCATTTACGTTTACTGCCTTTTCTATTCGTTGATTTGCCAGCTGCCGGCGCCTTGCCGGATTTTGCTGGCCTGGTGCCATCCGCGCGGGATTTACCGGACCGAGCCTTCTCCCCGCCGCCACCAGCCGACTGCCGCGGCCGCGGTCGCTCTTTTGCCACTGTTACCGCCGCAGGCGCTGATTCGTCCTTGCCAAGCTTGGTCGTCGCCGAAACCAGTATGAAATCGATCTTGCTGGTCTCCAGGTCGACGCGCGCGACTTTCACGCGCAAGCGATCGCCCAGGCGATAACGCACGCCGGTCCGCTCGCCCGCCATCTCGTGGCGCGCCTTGTCATAGTTGAAGTAATCATTCCCCAACTCGGTGACATGCAGCAGGCCTTCGACATAGACGCCGTCGAGCGCGATGAAGAGGCCGAAGCTGGTGACGCCTGCCACCGTGCCATCGAATACTTCGCCGATCTTGTCCTGCATGTAATAACACTTGAGCCATGCCTGGACGTCACGCGTCGCATCGTCAGCGCGCCGCTCGGTCATGGAACAGTGCTGGCCCAGTGCTTGCCAGTCGCCCGGCGTGTATTTCCTGCCCTCGATCACCGCCTTGATCGCCCGATGGATCAGAAGATCGGGGTAACGGCGGATCGGCGACGTGAAATGCGTATACGATTCATAGGCCAGGCCGAAATGGCCGACATTGTCCGGGCTGTAGACCGCCTGTTGCATCGACCGCAACAATACCGTCTGCAACAGCAGTTCGTCTGGACGTCCCTTGATGCGGGCGAGCACCTTAGCATAATCCTTGGCATGCGGGGTATCGCCGCCGCCGATGCCGAAACCGAATTCGCCCATAAAGGTGCGCAACGCTTCGAGTTTTTCTGGCGTCGGGCCTTCATGGATGCGGTATAACGCCGGGTGTTCGTGCGCCTTGAGAAAATCCGAAGCGCAGACATTGGCGGCGAGCATGCATTCCTCGATGAGCCGGTGGGCGTCGTTGCGCGTAGAAGCTTCGATCCGGTCGATCTTGCCGTTGTCGTTGAAGACCATGACGGTCTCGCTGCTTTCGAACTCGATCGCGCCGCGTTTCTCACGCGCGCTCAGCATCACCTTGAACAGGGTATAGAGATGCTGCACATGCGGCATCAGCCAGGCGTGCTCGCGAGCGGTCTCGCCACGCGGGTTGGTCAGCATGTCGTAGACCTTGGTGTAGGTCATGCGGGCCTTGGAGCGCATCACCGACGGATAGAACTGATAGCGCTTGACGTTGCCCTGGCCATCGATCTGCATATCACAGACCATGCACATGCGCTCGACATCCGGATTCAACGAGCAAAGGCCGTTGGACAGGGCTTCAGGGAGCATGGGAATGACGCGGCGTGGGAAATATACCGAGTTACCGCGCTCGTAAGCGTCCTTATCAAGCGCGTCGCCAGGTCTGACATAGAAGCTGACATCGGCGATCGCCACCACCAGGCGCCAGCCTTGGCCCTGAGGCTCACAAAATACGGCATCGTCAAAGTCGCGTGCGGTTTCGCCGTCGATGGTGATGAGCGGCAGTTCGCGCAGGTCGATGCGGCCTTTCCAGTCCTTGGCCTGCACCAGTTTGGGGTAGGCTTCGGCCTGCTTCTCGGCTTGCGGCGAGAACTCATACGGCAGCTTGTGCTTGCGCAATGCGATCTCGATCTCCATGCCGGAATCTGCATAGTTGCCGAGGATCTCGACGATCTTGCCGATGGGTTTGCCATGCGGCGATGGCTGCTCGGTCAGCTCGACCATGACCACCTGGCCGTCCTTGGCGTCCATATCGAGGTGGTAAGGGATGATGATGTCCTGGTTCACGCGCTTGTCTTCGGCCGCCACGATAGTGAACCCGAAGCCGCGCATGACACGACCGACCAGGTTCTTGTTGGTACGTTCCAGCACCTCGACGATCTTGCCCTCTGGCCGACCACGACGGTCGAACCCGGACTGGCGCACCATGACTCGGTCGCCGTGCAGCACCTGCGACATCTCCTTGGGGCTCAGGAACAGGTCCTCGCCACCACTGTCGGGAATGAAGAAGCCAAAGCCGTCCGGATGGCCCTGCACCTTGCCGGCCAGCAGATGGATCTTTTGCGCCAGGCACAAGGCGCCCTTGCGGTTACGGATGATCTGCCCCTCGCGCTCCATGGCGTTAAGGCGGCGGTTGAATATCTCGCGCTCTTCTTCGTGGATGCCCAGCAATTCGTAGAGCTTTTCGACACTGAGTGGCACGCCCTGCTCATCCATCTGTTGCATGATGAGCTCACGGCTGGGTAGTGGATGTTCGTAGTTGGCGGCTTCGCGAGCCGCATGAGGATCGGCGGGGCGCTGGCTATGTTTTTTATGGTCGGATGTTTTTTTTCTCGTTGACAAAGTATGTCTTTCCTATAGAATTCGCGTTCTTCGTTTTACCCCATTTGATTGCCCAGATGGCGGAATTGGTAGACGCGCTAGGTTCAGGTCCTAGTGGTGGCAACACTGTGGAGGTTCGAGTCCTCTTCTGGGCACCAGTAATTATGAGACCGCATGATGACAATTCACATGCGGTTTTTTGTTTTCCTGCTTCACCCATGTATTCTACCCCATCGACGGCAGCCACCCTAATCTGGCAGGCGATCCATCTTGATGTGTGCGGCATGCATAAGCGTCGACCCCATCGACAACGAACCGATCCAATCGAACCAATCGCAAAGGAAATCTGTGGAAACGACCGAATTCAAGCTGAGAGGCGATTTCGTCGCACTTTGCGACTTGTTGAAGCTCGCCGGCATCGCCGATAGCGGCGGACGCGGCAAGGCCATGGTGACGGAAGGTCTGGTAAAGGTGGATGGTGTGCTGGAGACCCGCAAGACCGCCAAGATTCGCGCGGGCCAGACCGTAACCTGTGGTGAACACAGTATCCAGATCGTCAGTTGATCGCCAGCAGCACAGGATCTCTG
Source organism: uncultured Nitrosomonadales bacterium (assembly GCA_946481065.1). The sequence goes on along the minus strand of CAMLMA010000013.1, from coordinate 3,957 downwards.
CATTTGACCTATGGCTTATCTGTCGGCTTGTGCTGGCGCTGATCGTTATGTGCGCCTGATTTTGATCGTTTACTTTTTCAGCGCGTAGATCGCCGGCAGGTTACGCCACCAGCCATAGACATCCATCCCGCAGCCGAAAACATAGCGGTCAGGGAGCGTGAGCCCAATATAGTCGGCCTTGACGGGCTTTTCCTTGGATAAGTCTTTTTCCGTCAGCACCGCGATCGCCACACGCTCGGCGCCGAGCGCCAGGCATTTTTCCGTGATCGCGGCCAGCGTATGGCCTTCATCCAGGATATCGTCGAGGATCAGCACCGTGCGACCGCGCACATTCTCCCCAGGCATCACTTTCCAGATCAGTTCGTTGCCCTGGGTCTGGTCGTGATAGCGGCTAGCCTGCACATAATCGAACTGTAGCGGGAACAATAGCCTTGGCAGCAACTGCCCGGCAAAGAACGTCGCCCCACCCATGACGCTGATGACCAACGGTACGACATCCTCGAATTCATCATTGATGCGGCTTGCCAGGCGCTCGATCGCAAGATCGACCTCCTGGGCGCTGAACAGCAGGTCAGCATCTTCCAGCAGTTTTCTCGGATCGAGGATCGGTTCGACCATGATCAGGGTCTCACCATGATCAGAATTTCAACCCGCGCAAATATTCGGTGAATTCACCGCTGATCTCCGGATGCTTCAGCGCGAACTCGACATTGGCTTTCATGTAGCCGAGCTTGCTGCCACAATCAAAGCGCTTACCGTCGAACCGGTAGGCCAGCACGCGCTCCTGTTTCATCAGCGCGGCGATGCCGTCGGTCAGCTGGATCTCGCCGCCTTTGCCAGGCTGCACGTTCTCAAGCAGATCGAAGATGGCCGGGGTCAGGATGTAGCGACCGACAACGGCCAGCGTCGATGGCGCGTCTTCCGGCTTGGGCTTTTCCACGATGCCCCTGACCTGCAGGACACGCTCGCCGATCGGCTCCGCATCGACGATCCCATAAGAACCTGTTTCGCTTGCAGCGACATCCTCGACGCCGAGAATGGAGGCGTTCTGCTGAGCGAATAACTCCGCCATCTGCTGCAGGGCTGGCTTTTTGGCGTCGATCAGGTCATCGGCGAGGATCACGGAAAATGGCTGGTCGCCGACCACTGGCCGCGCACATAGCACTGCGTGGCCTAGACCCAGCGCTTCAGGCTGACGGATGTAGATACAGGACACGCCCTTGGGCAGGATGTTGCGAAGCGCCTCCAGCACCATCGTCTTGCCGCGCGCCTCGAGCTCGGACTCCAGCTCGTAGGATTTATCGAAATGGTCAGGAATGGAGCGCTTGTTGCGACCGGTGATGAAGATCAACTCGGTCGCGCCGGCGGCGATGGCTTCGGCCGCGGCGTATTGAATCAAGGGGATGTCGACGATCGGCAACATCTCTTTGGGGCTGGCTTTGGTCGCAGGCAGGAACCTGGTACCAAGACCGGCAACGGGGAAAACGGCTTTCGTGACTTTATTTGGTTTCAAATCTCTTTCCTGGTCTAGTGGATGGTGGATGACTTGGGCACGAGTTGCGGCGCGCGCCCACTCTCCTGCTGGTGAACATCGCCTTGGTATTCCTCGACCCACAGCTTGAGTTCGCGCTTGATCACAGCCTCTTCCAGTACATAACAGGACGTGACCCATTTCAGCAGCGATTTGACCCAAGGCTTATCTGCGCTTCTGGCGATCGCGATCCTGAGCTTCACATGAGGCGTAGGCAGGGTATGCTCGTCGTCTGCCAGCAGTTCTTCGTAGAGCTTTTCGCCGGGTCGCAAACCGGTGAATTCGATCTCGATCTCGTCGTCCATGAATCCGGACAACCGGATCATGTCGCGCGCCAGATCGACGATCTTGACCGGCGTTCCCATGTCCAGCACAAAGATCTCACCGCCCTCGCCCATCAGTCCCGCCTGCATCACAAGCTGACAAGCTTCCGGGATGGACATGAAATAACGCGTGATCTCAGGGTGCGTGACCGTCACCGGCCCACCCTGGGCGATCTGTTCCCGGAACTTGGGAATGACACTACCGCTGCTGCCCAGCACGTTGCCGAAGCGAACAATGACGAAACGCGTGCCCGCCCCATCCTGCAGGCCCTGGCAGACCATTTCTGCGAGACGCTTACTGGCCCCCATGACATTGGTGGGATTGACTGCCTTGTCGGTCGAGATCAACACGAACTTGCCGACTTTGGCTTCCTTGCAGAGACGCGCCAGCGTGTAGGTGCCGAACACATTGTTCATCAAGGCTTCGGCCACATTGTGCTGCTCCATCAGCGGCACATGCTTGTACGCCGCTGCATGAAAGACCACACCAGGCTTGTATTGTTCCAGGAGATTTTTCAATCGCGGCTCGTTTTTGACGTCTGCCGTGACAAATACCATGTCTTTGTGACAATCCATGGCGCGCAATTCCTGATCGAGCTGATATAGCGCAAATTCGGAGATATCCAGACAGATCAGTTTCTCTGGCTGGTATCGCACGATCTGGCGGCAAAGCTCAGAGCCGATCGAGCCACCTGCACCAGTGACTAGCACGACACCGCCTTCCAGCAAGGCATGCATACCTTCATCGTCCAGTTGGACCGGCTCTCGACCGAGCAGGTCCTCGACCTCAACGCGCCGGATCTCGGAAACACTGACCTTGCCGCTCATGAGGTCATCGAACGCCGGCACGGTCAAGGCAGTGAGCCCGGCACGATTCGCGAGCTGCACCGCGCGACGGCGCTGTTCCTGCCGCGCGGAAGGCATGGCGATGATGACATGTCCGACCCCGGTATCCGCAGCGATCTGGGCCATGCGCTCAAGTGGCCCGAGTATCTTGACACCATATATTTGCCGGCCGAACATCTCGGGAGTGTCGTCGATGATGCCGATCACGCGCCATTCAGCGCTACGCGCCAAATCCCTCAACAAGGCCACCGCGGCCTCACCAGAGCCCAGGATCAGCACCGGGTTACCTTGCAGCTCAGTGAATCGATATAGACGGTGCTCCTTCCATGCTCGATAGGCCAGCCGACTACCCGACATGAATGCTAGCAGGAGAATCGGATGCAACAGGAAGACGGAGCGCGGAACCATGATCGCCAGCCTGGAAAAGTACAGGATGGTGAGTCCGATAAGCGTGCTAAAGACGACCGCCCTGACAATGCGGTGCAAGTCTGGGATGCTCGCGAACCGCCATACACCGCGATATAGCCCAAAAGCGATAAAAGCAATGGCATGTAACGGCAGCATCGCCAGCAAGGTCTCGAACATGCCGAGGCTGAATTCATGTGGGATATCGAAATTGAATCGCAGCAGATAAGCGAGGGCCCATGCCATCGCTACCGCCACGATATCGTGCAGAAATGCGATCTGCGCCCGCCCTTTTGGCATTAGCTCAGTGATTCTCTGGGCACGTATCTTGGAGCGTACATTGTTGTTACCGATGGCCATCCGCAGGTTCCGAATTCGATTCAGACCCCGATTTTAACGGAAATCATCGGCTGTTGAAGCTTTTCCATGCCCGGTCTATCAGATACGCCAGAAGGGCGTATGCCAACAGCCAGCCAATCAGGGCAACTCCGACAAGCGATGCCCGCTGGTCGATCATCGCGAGCGCTGAGCCGGCTGTTGCGAGCATCAAACCATATTCGACGATCGCCGTCTTGCGGTGTCCCCAACCCATCTGCACCAGGCGCTGGTAATAATGGCTGCGATGCGCCTCCCAGACTCTCTCTCCGCGCAAAGCCCTTTTGGCCAGGGTCAGGCTCGCATCGAAGATGAATGCAGAAAATACCAACAAAGGGAACCAAAGTGGCCAAATGCCTTGCTGCCAGCCAAATATCCCGAATGCGCCGGCGAGAAACCCCAATGGGATAGAACCCGCATCCCCCATGAATATTCTGGCTGGGTGGAAATTGAACAGGAGGAATGCCAAGCTGGCCG
>CAMLMA010000012.1 GCA_946481065.1 uncultured Nitrosomonadales bacterium | reverse complement strand
AGTTCATCTTGCATGACGGCCCGCCCTACGCCAACGGCGACATCCATATCGGTCATGCGGTCAACAAGATCCTCAAGGACATCATCGTCAAGGCCAAGACGCTCGACGGCTATGACGCGCCTTACGTGCCGGGCTGGGATTGCCACGGCCTGCCGATCGAGCTCGTGGTCGAGAAGAACCACGGCAAGAACATCGATCCAGCCAAGTTCCGCGAGCTGTGCCGCGCTTACGCCGCCGAGCAGGTGGAGAAGCAGAAGAAGGACTTCATCCGGCTTGGCGTGCTCGGTGACTGGGACAACCCCTACCTGACCATGAACTACCAGACCGAGGCCGACATCATGCGTGCCCTCGGCGACATCTACAAGAACGGCTACCTGTACCAGGGTTCCAAGCCCGTGCACTGGTGCGTGGATTGTGGCTCGGCGCTGGCTGAGGCCGAGGTCGAATACGAGGACGTCAATTCGCCGGCGATCGATGTCGGGTTCAAGTTCGCGGACAACAGTGCGCTTGGCAAAGTCTTCGGCACCGAGATCAAAGGCGATGCCTATGCCGTGATCTGGACCACGACGCCATGGACGTTACCGGCCAACCAGGCCGTCAGCGTGCACCCTGAACTGACCTATGACCTGGTGCAGACCGGCAAGGGCTTGCTGGTGCTGGCGCACGAGCTGGTCGAAGCCACGCTCAAGCGATACGGCGAAGAGCATGCAGTCACCGTGGCCTCCTGCAGGGGCGCCGAACTTAAAGGCCTGCTGTTACGACATCCCTTCGACAACCGCCAGGTGCCAGTCATCACCGGCGAGCACGTCACCACCGACGCCGGTACCGGGCTGGTGCATACCGCCGCCGCCCACGGTAACGACGACTGGCTGGTGATGCGCGCCAACTATCCGGAAGAGAAGCCGCGTATCCTGATCGGCGGCGACGGCCGATTCTTCACCAGCGAGCTGGTTGAACTGGAAGCGATCCGCGGTCTTAACCGCCAGGAGGCGAACAAGGTCATCCTGGGGGTCATGCAGGAGAACGGCACGCTGCTCGCCAGCGCCCGCCTGCAGCATAGCTTCCCGCATTGCTGGCGCCACAAGACGCCGTTGATGCAGCTGGCGACCCACCAGTGGTTCATCGGCATGAATTCGACCGACGCGCAGGGAACAAGCTTGCGCGAACACGCCAATAAGGCTGTCGACGACACGCGATTCTTCCCGAGTTGGGGGCGTGCGCGGCTAGAAGCCATGATCAAGAACCGCCCGGACTGGTGTGTCTCGCGTCAGCGCAACTGGGGCGTGCCCATGCCGCTGTTCGTGCACAAGGAGACCGGCGAGCCGCATCCAAAGACACTGGAGCTGCTGGAGACCGTCGCCAAGCAGGTCGAGCAGCAAGGCATCGAAGCCTGGTTCTCGCTCGACGGCGCCGCGTTCCTTGCGCAACATGCGCCTGGCGATGCCGATCAGTACAAGAAAGTCACTGATACTTTGGATGTCTGGTTCGATTCCGGTACCACGCATGCCGCCGTGCTCAAGCGCCGTGCCGATCTCGCGTTCCCGGCGGACCTTTATCTTGAGGGCTCGGACCAGCATCGCGGCTGGTTCCAGAGTTCGTTGTTGACGGGCTGCGCCATCGACGGCCGCGCGCCCTATGAGGCACTGCTCACCCACGGCTTCGTGGTCGACGGCGCCGGTCACAAGATGAGCAAATCCAAGGGCAACGTGGTCGCGCCGCAAAAGGTCATGGATACCTATGGCGCCGACATCCTGCGCTTGTGGGTGGCTTCCACCGATTATTCCGGCGAGCTGACCATCTCCGACGAGATCCTCAAGCGCGTGGCCGAGGGCTACCGCCGCATCCGCAACACCTTGCGCTTCCTGCTCGCCAACCTGGCCGATTTCGATGCCGGCAAGGATCTGCTGCCGGTCGAGCAATGGCTGGAGATCGACCGCTACGCGCTCAAGCTGACGCAGGATCTGCAGGATAGCGTGCGTGCCGATTACGATCGCTACGAGTTCCACCTCGCGGTGCAGAAACTCGTCAGCTTCTGCTCGGAGGACCTCGGCGGTTTCTACCTCGATATCCTCAAGGACCGGCTCTACACGACGGGCGAGACTTCGCATCCGCGCCGCGCCGCGCAGAGCGCGCTGCATCACATCACGCACACGTTCATGCGCCTGATCGCGCCTATCCTCAGCTTCACCGCTGACGAGATCTGGCAGACGCTGGGCATGGACGCCGACAAGACCGTATTCGAGGATGACTGGTATGCGCTGCCGGCGCATGGACTTAGTCCCGAGCGTGTCGCGGATTGGCTGAGCTTGCTGGAAGTGCGCGCCATGAGCAACAAGGCCATCGAAGAGAAGCGCGGCGAAGGCCTGGTCGGCTCCTCGCTGCAATCCGAGCTGGATATCTACACGCACGATAAGAGTTATCGTGTGCTGCAAAGCTTCGGCGACGATCTGCGTTTCCTGCTCATCGCCTCGCGCGCCACGGTGCATGAAGAAGCAGGGTCTCCTTTGAGAATTCATGTCTCGGCGAGTGCGCATGCCAAATGCGACCGCTGCTGGCATTATCGCGCCGATGTCGGCGCCGATCCGGCGCATCCGCATATCTGCGGTCGCTGCGTCAGCAACCTGTTCGGTCGCGGCGAACCGCGTCGCTTTGCCTGAGCGAATCCGATGACACTCAATCTGTCGAAATGGCTGGGCTTGAGCGCCGTGGTGTTGGCGCTCGACCTCTATACCAAGCAACTCGTGCTCAAAGCCTTCGCTTACGGCGAGCACGTCACGGTCACAAGTTTCTTCGACCTTGTGCGTTACCACAACGAGGGCGCGGCGTTCAGCTTCCTGGCTGCGGCCGGGGGCTGGCAGCGCATGCTGTTCAGCGGTATCGCGCTGATCGCTTCGGTCATCATCATCCACCTCATCCGCAAGCACGCCACACAGAAACTTTTTTGTTTCGCGCTAGCCTTAGTGTTAGGCGGCGCGTTGGGCAACCTCTACGACCGGATCACGCTGGGCTATGTGGTCGACTTCCTGTATTTCCATTACCAGACATATTACTGGCCGGCGTTCAACGTCGCGGATTCGGCGATCAGTGTCGGCGTGGTGCTGTTGCTGATCGACAGTTTCAAAAAGCCGAATAAAGGCAGCGAGTGAAATAAAACCCCTCACTACTGATACGAGCGTTTCAATTGCAAGGCGCATGGCGCGCAGCGACTGAGACATACCATGCAAGGTAGGCGAGGAAGCGAGCACCGTGCAACGCCGCAAGTGAGACGCGCAGTAAGTGAGTGAGGAGTTTTATGCCGGATTGGAAAAAACAGATAGCTGCCAAGATCGCGCTAGCCAAGCGCGGCGCGGCGCCGAGCAAGCCGAGTGGCGATGCGCGTGTGCCGCCGGGGCAGAAGGTGGTGACCAACTTTCCCATCCTGGATCTCGGCATCCTGCCGGAGATCAACAAGGAGAATTGGCGCTTGCGCGTGTACGGCCTGGTCGAGCGCGACCTTGATCTGGACTGGGCGGCTTATATGGCGCTGCCGCAGGTGACGGATATCTCGGATTTTCACTGCGTGACGCGCTGGAGCAAGCTCGATATGGAGTGGCAGGGCGTCAGCGCGCGTGAATTGCTGATGATGGCCGGGCCGCTGGATAGCGCTCATCACGTCACTTTGCACGGGTATGACGGTTACACCACCAACCTGCCGCTGGACGCGCTGCTCGACGATGACGTGCTCATCGCCCACAGCGCGCTCGGATACCCGCTGACCACGGCCCATGGCGGTCCGGTCCGCATGGTGGTGCCGAAACGCTATGCCTGGAAAGGCGCCAAATGGCTGAAGGCGATCGAGTTGCATGAATTCGATCGCCCGGGGTTCTGGGAGGTGCGCGGCTACCACAATGAAGGATTTCCTTTCGAGGAACAGCGCTTCACCGACGACGATTACTAAGATCCAACAGCACCGCAGAGTGCGAACGAGGAGAGCATCATGAAAGTGACCAAGACCGACGCCGAATGGCGCGAACAACTAACGCCCATGCAGTATGAGGTGACTCGCCGTGCCGCCACCGAGCGCGCCGGCACCGGGGAATATGCCTACCACTTCGATCATGGGATCTATACCTGTGTCTGCTGCGGTACGCCGTTGTTTGAATCCGACACCAAGTTCGACGCGGGCTGCGGCTGGCCCAGCTATTTCAAGCCGATCGACCCGGCCAATGTCCGCGAGGAGCGCGATACCTCTTACGGCATGGTGCGCACCGAAGTCATCTGCAACGTCTGCGACGCCCATCTCGGCCATGTCTTCAACGACGGCCCGCCGCCGACCGGCCTGCGTTACTGCATCAACTCCGCTTCACTCAGATTCGATCCGGCCTGAGTCGCCTGGGCTGCGTTACCGCGGCCTCATCTAGATCGCCGAATGGCCCAGCGCTTCGGCAGGCGCGACATGGTCGTAACCCAGCGCAGCTGCGACCGCGGCATTGGTGACATGGCCGCGGTGGACGGTCAGACCATTCAGCAGATGCGGGTTTCCCCGTAGTGCATCCAGCCCCTGTTGCGCGAGCTGCAGGATGAACGGCTGCGTCGCGTTATTGAGCGCATAAGCCGAGGTTTGCGGCACGCTGCCCGGCATGTTGGCGACACAGTAGTGGAGCACGTCATCCACGACATAGACCGGCTGGTCGTGCGTCGTGGCGTGGGAGGTCTCGCAGCAACCACCCTGGTCGATCGCGACATCGACGATCACTGCCCCCGGCTTCATGCGTTTCACCAACTGTTGCGAGATGAGTTTCGGCGCTGTCGCGCCGGCAACCAGCACGCCTAGGATCAACAAGTCTGCGCGCATGGCGTATTGCGTGATGCTGGCCTGATCGGAAAGCACCGTATGCAGCCCTGCGCCGAAGCGATGGCGCAGCTTTTCGAGGGCTTCGGGTTTGTGGTCCAGGGCCCAGACCTCGGCCCCCATGCCGAGCGCGACCTCGATGGCATGCGTGCCGACGATGCCGCCGCCGACCACCACCACATCTGCCGGCGCCACTCCCGCGATGCCGCCCATCAATCGGCCCAGGCCGCCGTTGGCTTTTTCCAGGAAGTGCGCGCCGACCTGCGTCGCCAGGCGTCCGGCAATGGCGGACATCGGCGTCAGCAAGGGTAACCCGCCCGCGTCGTCGGTGACGGTCTCATAGGCGATACAGCTTGCCCCGCTGGCGATGAGGTCGCGCGCCTGTGCCGGGTCGGGCGCCAGATGCAGATAGGTGAAGAGGATCTGGCCCGGTCGCAGCATGGCGCGTTCAGCGGCCTGTGGTTCCTTGACCTTGACGATGAGCCCGGCCTGGGAAAAGAGTTGCGTCGCCGAACTGGCGATCTCGGCACCGGCTGACCGATAGACATCGTCACCGGCACCGATGCCATGTCCGGCGCCGGATTCGACCAGCACACGATGACCGTGTGCCAGGAGTTCGGGGATGTTTTCGGGCACGATGCCCACGCGGTATTCGTGCCGCTTGATCTCTTTCGGTACGCCGATCAGCATGGAAACGCTCCCATTAACATACCTCGTGTTCGACAGCGGACGCGGCAGAAAATCCCGCTAGGTCTGCACTCGCTAGGTCTGCACTCGCTAGGTCTACGCTTGCAAGGCTGCGATGCAATCGGCGACGCTGGCCGCCGCCAATTTGGCGACACAGCAATGCCCGGCCTGCGCCTCGTGACGTTGCAGCAGGGTCACTGCAGCCGGGACATCGAGCCGTTCGCCAGTCGCCACGAGTTCGATATGGTCCTGGTGCGGCACGGGTCGATAGCAGCGGCCTTCGCTGTCGATCACCCGGTCGTCACGGTGCAGATGCAGCGGGTTTACGGCGTGCGCCTGCCAGCCAGCTTCATCGGCAAGATAGGCCAGCTCGTCCTGGCCGGCGTAGTGGAGCATGGCGGGCCAGGCGATCATTCCGGGTGCCGCAGAGCGGTTGAACAGAGATGGGGCATGATTGTCTGCATCATAACAAGCAGTGGATCATGCCACTATCATCACATGCCAGAAGATATCCGAGGCCATGCATACCCAAGACCTGTTCCTGACCACGCCGAATGATGAGCCCGGCGCCTCATTGCGTTTGGGCGAGGGGGCGCTGCTGCTCAAGGCTTATGCCGCGCCTGCCGCCACGGCCTTGCTGGCAGCGATCGACCACATCGCGCTTGCTTCGCCATGGCGGCACATGGTCACGCCAGGCGGTAACGCGATGTCAGTCGCCATGAGCAACTGCGGAGCCTATGGCTGGACGTCCGACCGCCGCGGCTATCGCTACGCCACGCAGGACCCGCTCAGCGGGATGCCATGGCCGGCGATGCCGGCGATTTTCCTGCAGCTGGCCAGCGATGCCGCGGCTGTGGCCGGCTACCCGGATTTCGTCCCCGATGCCTGTCTCGTCAACCGCTATGCCGCTGGCGCCAGGATGGGCTTGCATCAGGACAAGGACGAGGCCGACCTGCGCCAGCCCATCGTCTCTGTCTCGCTCGGCGTGCCGGCACTGTTCCAGTTCGGCGGACACAAACGTGCCGGGCCGGTGCAACGCATCTTGCTCGAACATGGCGACATCGTGGTCTGGGGCGGCGTGGATCGCCTGCGCTATCACGGTATCCAGCCGCTCAAAGTCGCCCACCATGCCCTCACGGGCGGATATCGCTTCAACTTGACCTTCCGCAAAGCGGTGTAGCCAGGGCCGCGGCATGATCCGAGGCCATGGATGCCACACGATCACCGAAATAGACGAGAATATCGCTCAACATGGATGCCCATTACCTCACGCCCTTGTTCTCCCCGCAATCGGTCGCCGTTTTCGGCGCCAGCGATACGCCAGACGCCATTGGCCAGATCGTTTTCCACAACCTGCTGGAAGGCGGTTACAAGGGGCGCCTGTACGCCATCAATCCCAAACGCAAGCGCGTGCAGGGTCGACCCTGCTATGCCACGATCGCCGAGATCGACGACCTCATCGACCTGGTGGTGATCGCGACGCCGCCAGCGACAGTGCCGGAGATCATCGAGGCTTGCGGCAAGCGCGGCGTCAAGGCTGCCGTCATCATCAGCGCCGGCTTCGCCGAGACCGGGCCGGTCGGCAAGGCGCTGGAAAAAGATGTGCTGGAGCGGGCGCTGCATCATGGCATCCGCCTGATCGGACCTAATTGCCTGGGTGTCATGCGGCCGGGCATCGGCCTCAATGCCACCTTCAACCACGGCAACGCCAATCGCGGCCACCTGGCCATCGTTTCCCAGTCCGGCGCCTTGTGCACCGCGATCCTCGATTGGGCCAAGAACAACGATGTCGGCTTTTCCAGTGTGGTTTCGCTGGGCTCAGGCACCGATGTCGACTTCGGCGAGATCCTCGATTACCTGGTCACCGATGCCGAGACGCAAAGCGTCTTGCTCTATATCGAAGGCATCCATGATGCGCGAAGTTTCATGAGCGCGGTCCGCGCCGTCGCCCGCGTGAAGCCCGTGATCCTGGTCAAGGTCGGGCGCCATGCCGCCGGCTCGAAAGCCGCGATGTCGCATACGGCTTCGCTGGCAGGCTCGGACGCGGTGTTCGACGCCGCCGTGCGCCGGCTGGGGGTGATCCGTGTGCAGACCATCAGCCAGTTGTTCTCGGCCGCGCGCGCGATGTCCTGTGGTTTCCATCCGGGCGGCAATCGCCTGGCGATCGTCACCAACGGTGGCGGCCCAGGCGTCATGGCTGCCGACCGCGCGGCCGATCTGGGCATCGAACTGGCTGAGCTGAGCCCGGATTCATTGCACAAGCTGGATGCGGTATTGCCCGCACACTGGTCGCACGGTAACCCGGTCGATGTCATCGGCGACGCCGGTGCAGAGCGCTATGACGCGGCGGTGAAGGTCTGCCTGGAAGACGAAGGTGTCGATGGCGTGCTGGCGATCCTGACCCCGCAGGCCATGACCCGGCCGCTCGAGGTGGCTGAGGCCGTCATCCGCTTATCTGACCGTTACACCAAACCGCTCATCACCTGCTGGATGGGCGAAGCGCAGGTCGAGGCCGCGCGGGATGCGCTGATCGCCGCTAAAAAGCCGCATTTCCGTACGCCGGAACCGGCGGTCGAGGTGTTCTCGTATCTGTCGGCGTATTACCGCAACCAGCAATTGCTGATGCAGTTGCCGGGACCGCTCTCGCATCATGAAGACCCGGACCTCGCAAGCGCCCGAGCCGTCATCGACGCCGCGCTGCAGGAAAAGCGCAGCCTGTTGAGCGAGATGGAGGCCAAGGCCGTGCTCGCGGCCTTCGATATTCGCGTTGCCGAGACCTTCATCGTGCATTCGGCCAGCGAAGCGCTGGTGACGGCTGGGCAGGTCGGCTTTCCGGTGGCGATGAAGGTGCATTCGCCGGATATCCCGCACAAGAGTGATGTCGGCGGGGTCGTGCTCAACATCTACAATGCCGCCGAGGTGCGTTCGGCATTCATGCGTATCACCGAGAACGTGCGCGTCAAGCGCCCCGACGCGCGGCTTGCCGGCATCGCCATCGAACCCATGGTACGCAAGCCCAATGGCCGCGAGCTCATCGTCGGCGTCAGCCGAGACCCGGTGTTCGGCCCGGTCATCACCTTCGGCGCCGGCGGCGTCCTGGTGGAAGTGCTCTCGGATACCGCCGTGGCGTTACCGCCGCTCAACAGCTTCCTGGCACGCGATCTGATCGACCGCACGCGAGTGTCGAAGATGCTGGGCGCCTTCCGTGGTATGCCGCCCGCGGATCTGCTGGCACTGGAAACGGTGTTGCTGCGGGTCTCGGAAATGGTCTGCGAACTGCCCATGCTGATGGAGATGGACATCAACCCATTGATACTCGACGAGCACGGCGCGGTCGCCGTGGACGCGCGCATGGTCGTGGCTGCAGAAGCGCCGGTCAACGCGCGCTACGGGCATATGGCGATCTACCCCTATCCGACGCATCTCATCAGTCATTACCAGCTGCTGGACGGTACCGATATCCTGATCCGGCCGACCAGGCCAGAGGACGCCGAGCTGGTGCAGCGGTTCGTGCATAACCTGTCGGATGAGTCGCGCTATTTCCGTTTCATGACCACGGTCAACGAGCTGTCGACACGCATGCTGGTGCAATTCACGCAGATCGATTACAGCCGCGAGATGGCGCTGGTGGCGGTCAGGCGCGAAGGCGATGACACGCAGGAAGTGGAGGTCGGCGTCTCGCGCTATATCATCAACCCGGACGCGGACAGCTGCGAATTCGCGCTGGTGGTGGCCGACGCCATGCAGGGCAAGGGCCTTGGGCGCCAGCTGATGCTGACCTTGATGGACGCCGCGCGCGAGCACGGCCTCAAGCGCATGGAGGGCGTGGTGCTCAAGCACAATACCAACATGCTGCGCCTGATGCGCGATCTCGGGTTCAAGGTCCGCACCAGCGCGGAAGACGCGCAGATGAAGCTGGTGTCGATCGGACTCTAGGTGACGGCTGCGAGATGAAAACCGCCTATATCACCCACAATGCCTGTCTCAAGCACGACATGGGGTTCGGTCATCCCGAGACCCCGGCGCGCCTGCATGCGATCGAAGATCGGCTGATCGCTTCCGGCCTCATGCCGTTGCTCGATCATCATGAGGCCCGGCCAGCCACGCGCGATGATCTGGCGCTGGCCCATACGCAAGCCTATATCGACAGCATCTTCGATCTGTCGCCGCAGCATGGTGCCATCTATCTCGACGACGATACGGTGATGAACCCGCATAGCCTGAACGCCGCGCTCTATGCCGCAGGCGCCGCCGTACAGGCGGTCGATCTCGTCATGTCCGGCGCTTGCGCCAACGCGTTCTGCAATATCCGGCCGCCCGGCCATCACGCCTTCGCCGACCGTTCGGCGGGGTTCTGCATCTTCAATAACGTCGCCATCGCGGCCTTGCATGCGCTGCTTAACCATGGCCTGCAACGCGTGGCCATCGTCGATTTCGACGTGCATCATGGCGATGGCACCGAGGCCATCTTCCGTGACGATCCGCGCGTGCTCATGTGCTCGACCTTCCGCCACCCGTTCTATCCGTTCAGCGGCGCGGATAGCGGTAGTGCGCACATCATCAACGTGCCGCTCTCGGCGGGCACCGATGGCGAGCGCTTCCGACAAGCAGTCGAGCAGCGCTGGTTGCCGGTATTGGAGGGGTTTCAGCCACAGTTTGTGTTGATCTCGGCAGGGTTCGACGCGCATCGTGAAGACGACATGGGCGGCCTTGCGCTGCGCGAGGCGGATTATGCCTGGGTCACCGAGCAGATCATGACGGTCGCGGCGCGCCATGCCAGTGGCCGTGTCGTTTCGGTGCTGGAAGGCGGCTATGCTCTGAGCGCGCTGGGTCGCAGCGCCAGTGCGCATATCAAGACGCTGGCCGGGCTCTGATACTGCCGGGCCCGGGCCAAGTCCAGCCCAGTCGCGCTAACTCGGCTCGACAATCCTGTCCAGCAGGCGGTTCACCAGCGGCGCGATCACCAGGATCGCTACGAACACGACAGGCCACGCCGTCAGGAAGGCGGAAGGCCAGACATCGATGAACAGCTTGCCAGGCCGCGGGTGCAGGCTGATGAGGATGCCGGAGACGATCATGCTGGTGCATAGCGACATGACGGCGGCAAAGGCGATGGTTCGATAACGATAGGGGAGTCGTGTCGTCATGTCGCTTGCCGGTCGAGGATGATCTCCACCAGCGCTTCCGGATTATCGACGAAGGCGAAGTGCCCGGTGTCCTTCAACGTGATGTGACCGTTCAAGCCCAAGGTATCGGCGGTGCGTCGGCGTTCCTCGACCGTCGACCAGTCCTTTTCCCCGTAGACCAGGGTCACCTGGGTATTCTGCTTGGGATATTGGGAACGGGCCTGACCCCATGAACGCCAGTTCTTCAGCAGGTTGCGCTCGACATAACGGTAGCCCCGGCGACGGCCGACCCTGTCGAATTCCCTGACCAGCTCCTCCGGCATGGATCGGCGCTTGCCCAAGCCCCCGCGCAGGATCCAGCCAAGCAGGAACCTGTTCTCAAGCGCGGCAAAGATGGCGCCGTTGATGGGGATGGAAAAATTGAACAACACGAAGTTGGCGAGGAAATTGCCGCGTCTGACGCCGTCCGCATAGCGCGTGTCGTAGTCATAGGTGTTGCTGGCGATCACGCGTGCGACCCGCTGCGGCAGGTGGCGATTCACCGTCAGTGCCAGCACGGCACCGATGGATTCGCCCGCGATCGTCAGGTCCGTCAGGTCCAGTTGCTCGATGAAGCCGATGACGCCGCTGCGCATGTACGGCTCGTCATATTGCGCCTGGGTGTCGATCGAAGCGTAGCCATGGCCGGGCAGGTCGAGCGCATACACCGTATAGTGCTGCGCCAGCTGCGGGATGACCGCCTGGAAATAGTCGAGCTGCGTACGGATGGTGTGCAGCAGAAGCAGCGGCTTGCCGCTGCCTGCCTGCAGATAGCGTAAGCGTCTGCCGTCCTTCAGTTGCAGCTCTTTAGTTGTTCCCAATCCCGATAAGTCGCGCATTCTTATTCTCCCTTCATCTGAGTTGATTGATTACCAAGGCAACGCGTCTTTTTCATGGAAGAAACCGCCATTGGGGCCATCGGCAGCCAGGGTCGCAAGGTAAAGGCTGGTGCGGTTGCTGTCGACGACTTCCATGGGCGCATGCTCGCCGCCGAGTTCGGTCTTGACCCAGCCAGGGTGGGCTGAATTGACCTTGATATTGGTGCTGGCCAGTTCGTTGGCAAGGTGCACGGTGTAGGCGTTGAGCGCAGTCTTTGAAGCGTTATAGGCAAAGGCCTTGGCGGGTGCGATCGGCGATTCGGCCATGCTGTGCAGCGTGAGCGAGCCGAGGATGCTGGACAGGTTGACGATGCGGCCTGCCGGGGATTTCCTGATCAAGGGTAGCAGGGTCTGGGTGAGGGCGATGACGGCGAATAGATTGGTCTGGAAAGTCTGTTTCAGCACATCCTGTGTCACGGTGCTGCTGTTGTTGCTCATGAGCGCTTCCTTGGAGATCCCGGCGTTATTGACCAGGATATCCAGCCTGCCGAATGTGCGATCCAGATAGTCGTAGACGCCTTGTGCCGTTTCAGGGCGATCCGCGTCATAGACGACGGCATGTGCGGTGAAGCCTTGCGCTTGCAGTTGCTTCGCGGCGGCTTCGCCCTTGGCAAGGTCACGTGCGCCGATGACGACGGTGATGCCGAGTTCGCCCAGACCCTTTGCGGTCTCGAAGCCGATGCCGCGGTTGCCGCCAGTGACGAGTGCTACTTTCTGTTGTGACATGATGCTTTCCTTTATTTGAAGAGTGACTGGATTTATATTTGTACCAAACGGTAAATAAATATTAAGGGCACCAAAAAAAGTTGTCAACAATTTTTGTACCAAAAGGTATAATATTTTCATCAATGACAGATGACCATGGCAAAACAATGGATCAGAACGAGATGAAAGACGCAGCGAAAACCGCCAAGCCGCGCGGCCGTCCGCCGGCTTTCTGCCAGGAGCAGGCGCTGGAGAAGGCCTTGCACGTATTCTGGCGACGCGGCTATGAAGGCGCGTCGATGGCGGAGCTCACCGAGGCGCTGGGCATGAACAAGCCCAGCATCTATGCTGCCTTCGGCAACAAGGAAGAGCTCTTCAGGAAAGCGCTGGCGCGCTATCAGCAAGGCGCCGTGGCCTATGTCAAAGAGGCGCTACAGGCAGCGACCGCGCGGGAAGTGGTGGAGAAATTGCTGCGTCAGTCGGTGGAACTGCTCACTAATCCGCAGAACCCGCGCGGCTGCATGGTCGTACAAGGGGCTTTGTCTTGCGGAGAAGGCGCGAGCCCGATCCAGCAGGAATTGATTGCTTGCCGTCGAGCATTTGAAGCCGGATTGGCGCGACGTTTCGAACTGGCAAGAACTGCAGGTGATCTGCCGCAGGACAGCGATTGCCTCGCGCTGGCGAAATATGTCGCGACCGTGCATCAGGGCTTGTCGGTTCAGGCTACCGGCGGCGCGACCCGTGAACAGTTGGGGCGCGTGGTCGACCTAGTGCTGAAGAGTTGGCCGTAAGCCGCTGGGCAATTCCTTGCGACCTGCAGCTATGCCAGGCCGGTGACGATGTCGCCGAGATTGGCCACTGCGGTTTCCATCCCCTTGTCCCACTCGTGTCCGTAGTTCAGCCGTAAATAATTACCAAAGCCGCGCTGGGCCGAGAACATCGGGCCGGGAGCCACACTGATGCCTTGCTCAAGTGCAAGGCGGTGGACTTGCAGCGCGTCTATGCTGTCCGGTAACTGCACCCACAGGAAATACCCGCCCATTGGGCTGCTTAGCCTTGTCCCTTTCGGAAAGCTCTGCTCAATGGCTTCCACGAACTTGATCTGTTGCAACAACAGGGTATGCCGCAGGCTCCGCAGGTGGCGGTCGTAGCCGCCCTTGGTCAGGTAATTCGCCAAGGTCTGCTGTGCCGGCACCGAAGCTGCCAGTGTGGTGGTGAGCTTGATACGTTCGACCTGCTGGGCGAAACGGCCGGGCGCGACCCAGCCGATGCGGTAACCTGGCGCCAGGCATTTGGAGAACGAGGAGCAGTGCATGACCAGTCCTTCAGTATCGTAGGCCTTGGCCGGCATGGGCCGCTTGTCGCCAAAATATAACTCTCCGTATACGTCATCCTCGATCAAGGGTAACTGGTGTCGTGACAGCAGGCCCACCAGTTCTTTCTTGCGATCGTCAGGCATGAGGCTGCCGGAAGGGTTCTGGAAATTGGTCATGAGCCAACAGGCCTTGGGACGATGACGCTTAATGGCGTCTTCCAAGGCGTTGAGGTCGATGCCATGACGCGGATGCCCAGGCACTTCGACCGCACGCAGGCCACTCCGCTCTATCGCCTGCAATGCTGCATAGAAAGATGGTGATTCGATGATGACCGTATCCCCGGGTCGCGTGACGGCAGAAAGGCATAGATTGAGCGCTTCCAGGGCACCACCGGTGATGACGATCTCCTCGATCGGCACATGCAGGCCGTCGATCATGTAGCGTAAGGCGATCTGCCTGCGCAATTCGGCATCGCCAGGGCTCAGGTCGCGGATCGTGCTCCATGGGTCCATGGCCTGCACGGTAGCAGCCATGGTTCGAGCCAGCCTGCCCAGCGGGAACAGAAGAGGGCTGGGGAAAGCCGAACCTAGCGGCACGGTGGATCGGGTCTTCACCGATTCCAGTATCTCGAACACCAACTCGCTGACATCGACCGTGGTAGCGGCGCTGGCAACCATCGTTACCGGTTCCGCCGATTGCGGCAAGCCGCTTGCCCCGCCCGTGACGAAATAACCGGAACGTTCCCGCGCCGAGATCAGCCCGCGTGCCTCCAGCAGGTAATATGCCTGGAATACGGTAGAGGGGCTGATGCCGCGGCTACTGCTGGTCTGCCGAACCGAAGGCAGGCGGTCGCCCCGGCATAGCACGCCTTGGAGTATGGATTGGGCGATATCGTCCGCGAGTTGTTCGTAGCGCTTCAAACAGGCCTCCTTTTATAAGCGTCATTATGCATCTGATATGGTTTTTATTCATGGAACTGAATCTGTTTATTTAGTGGTGTAACTCCTAAGATGACGCAAAGTCAGGAATCGTGGAGTGCATCATGCAGGCTGAAATGACGAACAACGGAAGTACGCCAAAGGGTATGACCCGGAAGGTCATTCCTATCGTGCCGTATTCGGTCAAGGGCAAGTATCGAAATATCAAGACCATCATCCTTGTGGTTGCCTACGCAGTGTTCTTCCTGTTGCCGTGGCTGCAATGGCATGGCGATTCGCGGCAAGGACAAGCGTTGCTGTTTGATCTGGCAGATTCACGCTTTTACTTCTTCGACCTGGTGATCTTCCCGCAAGACCTGATGATCTTTATGGCGATCATGGTCGCGGCGGCGACTTTCCTGTTCATGTCGGCGACGTTCTATGGACGCGTCTTTTGCGGGTTCTTCTGTTTCCAGACCTTATGGACCGATGCCTTCCGCTTCATCGAGAAAGCCATCCAGGGCGAGGCGCAAGCCCAGATCAGGCTACGCAAGGCAGCATGGGGTTGGGGCAAGGTCTACAAGATGGTCGCCACGCATCTGCTGTGGTTATTACTATCCTTCGCGACAGCACTTACCTTCACGCTGTATTTTGCCGAAGCACATACCCTGATCATGCAGGTGTTAAGCGGTACGGCTTCCATCGCGGCATACACCGCTATCATCACCATCACTTCCACGACCTATGCTGCCGCAGGCTTCGCTCGTGAAGACATCTGCCGTGTGGCTTGCCCTTATGGCAAGTTCCAGACTGTGATGCAGGATCCGGCAACGAAGACGGTCATCTATGACACGCATCGTGGCGAGCGCAGCCTGGGACGTGCAGTTCCGGCGACAGCCCAGGTCAGCGCCAGGCAGGAAAAGGGATATGGTGACTGCATCGATTGCGGATACTGCGTGAATGTGTGCCCGACTGGTGTGGATATCCGTAAGGGCTTCCAGATCGATTGCATCTCATGCGGGCTTTGCATCGATGCCTGCGACACCATCATGAGTTCGATCAAGCTGCCTACCGGCCTCATACGTTTCGACGATATGCAAAGAACCGAGGTTGTTGGTCAGGTCTCAGGCTCCTCGCTCAAGCGCAACGGCTATCTGCTGGTACTGGTGGCGAGCGTTGCCTTCATCGTACATGGCCTGGCGAGCCTTGAGCCTTTCAGTGCGGTCATCCAGCAACAAGCGCAGCCATTGGTGACACGGTTATCGAATGGTGACCTCAAAAGCCGTTACATCTTGCGCCTGACCAACAAGAGCGCAGAGACTCAGACCTACAGGCTGGTGACGGATGGCTTGCCGGCGTCAGCCAGGTTCGCAGAAGGCGAACTCAAGGTGCCTTCCGGCAAGACCTATACCCATGCATTCGACCTCGTGCTGCCCGCGGAGGTAGCCGCCCGATTCGATCACTTCAGTGTGACCGTCGTGCCCGCCAAGTCGCCGGAGGATAGCAAATCCTACCGGCTGGGTTACGTCTCGAAGTTATAGGGGAAACATCTTTATGCTTATCGAAGCATTGAACAAGCGTGACCAGCGACTCCATCTCGATTCCGGCGCCGTCGTGGACATCACCGTGGAGAACATGCATGAGGTCGCCATTTACCAAGGTAAGGAAAAGGTGGGCGGGCTAAAGTTCGAGGCACTATCCTCGCTCAACAACATCGAGATCAGTCCGCTCTACCATCTTTATGAGGCCACGCTCCAGAGTGCGTTCGGTCAGCAGATGAAGGACATCAATCGTGCCGGCGTGGCGTTGTTCCAGTCGTATACCAATGGCCGTATCCGGTATGCACCGGAGGTTGAAGGCAAGCTCTAGCAAGCAACGGCGACCAGTTTGATGCTGGTCGCCGCCTGGTTCTCGCCGGATCAGTGAACGATCAGGCGGATTGCTGGAGGCTCGCCAGGTCGATGACGAAGCGATATTTCACATCGCTCTTCTGCATACGGTCGAAGGCTTCGTTGATCTCCTGGATGTCGATCATCTCGATATCCGAAACGATGTTGTGTTCCGCACAGAAATCCAGCATCTCCTGCGTTTCGGCGATGCCGCCGATGAGTGAGCCGGCGAGCGCGCGGCGCTTGAAGATGAGATTGCCGACGCTGGGGCTGGGGTGCGGGCTGTCCGGCACGCCGACCAGGCACATGGTGCCGTCGCGCTTGAGCAGGGCGGTGAAGGCGTCAAGATTATGCGGCGCGGCAACGGTATTGAGGATGAAGTCGAAGCTCTCGGCATGCTGCTGCATCTCGTCCGCGTTCTTCGAGATCACCACTTCGTCGGCACCCAGACGCTTGGCGTCGGCGACCTTGCTGGCGGAGGTGGTGAAGAGCACGGTATGCGCGCCGAAGGCGTGGGCGAACTTGACGCCCATATGGCCGAGGCCGCCAAGGCCGACGATGCCGACCTTCATGCCGGGGCCGACCTTCCAGTGGCGCAGCGGTGAATAGGTGGTGATGCCAGCGCAGAGCAAGGGCGCGACAGCCGCGAGATCGAGCTTGTCCGAAACCTTGAGCACGAAGTGCTGGTCTACCACGATGAGATTGGAGTAACCACCGTAGGTCGATTGGCCGGGGCTTTTCGCGTCAGGGCTGTTATAGGTGAAGGTGGTGTGGTTGCAGTATTGCTCGACACCGTCGTGGCAATCCGGGCAGCTGCGGCACGAATCCACCATGCAGCCGACGCCGGCAAGATCGCCGACCTTGAACTTGGTGACGGCGCTGCCGACCTGGGTCACGCGGCCGACGATCTCATGGCCAGGGACCATGGGGAAGGCGGAATTACCCCATTCGTCACGCGCCTGGTGCAAGTCGGAATGGCAGACGCCGCAGTAGAGGATCTCGATCTGGACATCCTCAGGGCCAGGTTCACGCCGTTCGAAATCAAAGGGGGCGAGGGGTTTCTTCGGGTCGTAAGCGGCATAGCCGATCGCTTTTGCCATAGCGCGTCTCCTTATAAGTTGAAGGGATGGGATTCAGAAATGAAAGCAACAAGCGGCCCGCACTAGATCGAGCCAGAACAGACACAGTATGCGCCAGAGATTTATTCCATTAAATGATTAAGTTTAAAAAGCATAATTCCATTTTATGGATCAATGATCAGGGATTACCGGGCCGCCTATCCTATGCGAGCTGCCAGTATCGCCTGTCATGCAAATGTGCCACGATAACCGCAAGCCCATAAACAGAGCCCGCCCCATGTCGCCCTCCCGCTTATTGCTCCTGAAACAGACGGCCTGCCTCGATGTCGTGCTCAACGCGCGCGACAGTTATACCCATGCCCATTGCGCGCGGGTCGAGGGCTTGTCCCAATCCCTCGGGCGCAGCTGTGGCCTTAGTGAAGGCGAACTTGAATTGCTGCGCATCGCTTCCACGCTGCATGACATCGGCAAGATCGGTATCCCCGACAGTATCCTGCTGAAACCGGCGAGCCTGACGCCAGACGAATGGGAGATCATGAAGACCCATGCCGCCATCGGCCAGGATTTCTGCGACGCGATGCCGCATGAAGAGAGTCGCGCTGTGGGCCGCATCGTCCGGCATCATCATGAGTTCTTCAACGGCGATGGCTATCCCGATGGCCTGTCGGGTGAGAACATCCCGATCGCTTCGCGCATCATCGCCATCGTCGACGCCTACGACGCGATGACGACCACGCGCCCCTATCATCGGCCGCGTTCACATGAACAAGTGATGGAAGTGCTTGCCTCCGAAGTTGGGCGCCGCGCCGACCCGTATGTGTTCCGCCAGTTCGAAGCGGTGATCAAGGATAGCGAATACCGTCATTGAGCTGGTGTTCGGCAAAATAAAAGCCCGCGCATGCGCGGGCTTTTGTTTTATTGCCGGCCAGGTATCGGTACCTTTGACCCTAATCCGTCAGCAAGGGTCTGATACCGAACCTGACACCGGGCTCGTTCACTCGGACTCGTATTACTTGAGGTCAAAGCGATCCAGTTGCATGACCTTGGTCCAGGCCGCGACGAAATCCCTGACGAACTTCTCTTGCGCGTCGGATTGCGCATAGACCTCGGCCAGCGCCCGCAACTGCGAGTTCGAGCCGAACACCAGGTCGACCACCGTGCCCGTCCACTTCAGCGCACCGGTCTTGCGGTCGCGGCCTTCCAGCACATGCGGGTCACTGGCGGAACGCTTCCAGGCCGTGCGCATATCGAGCAGGTTGACGAAGAAATCGTTGCTCAACACGCCCGGACGCTGCGTGAACACGCCATGCCTGCTGCCGCCGACGTTGGTATCCAGCGCCCGCAGGCCGCCGATCAACACCGTCATCTCGGGTGCCGTCAACGTCAACAGCTGCGCCTTGTCGACCAGCAATTCGGCGACGGCATCCTCGTGACCCTTGCGCACATAGTTGCGGAAACCATCGACCTTGGGTTCGAGCGGCGCGAAGGAGTCGATATCGGTCTGCGCCTGCGACGCATCGGTGCGGCCGGGCGCGAACGGCACCGTGACCTCGACGCCAGCTTGCTTGGCGGCTGCCTCGATGGCTGCACCGCCGGCCAGCACGATGAGGTCGGCCAGCGAGATCTTCTTGCCGCCGGACGCCTTGGCATTGAAGTCATGCTGGATGGCCTCCAGTTTCGCCAATACCTGGGCGAGCTGCGCCGGCTGGTTCGCTTCCCAGTCCTTCTGGGGGGCGAGACGGATACGGGCGCCGTTGGCTCCGCCGCGCTTGTCGCCGCCGCGGAAGGTCGAAGCAGAGGCCCAGGCGGTGCTGACCAGCTGCTGCGTGGTCAAGCCGGAGGCGAGGATCTTCGCTTTCAATGCGGCCACATCCTGTGTGTCCACCAAGGCGTGATCGACCGCCGGTACCGGGTCTTGCCAGATCAGCACTTCCTGCGGCACCAACGGGCCCTGGTAACGGGCACGCGGACCCATGTCACGGTGCGTGAGCTTGAACCAGGCGCGCGCGAACGCGTCGGCGAAGGCCTTGGGGTCGTCCTTGAAACGGCGCGAGATCTTCTCGTAGATCGGGTCCATGCGCATCGCCATGTCGGCGGTGGTCATCATGAGACGTTCCTTGCGCGAAGCGTCATGCGCGGCGGGTGGCATATCCTTCTCGGCCAGATCCTTGGCCGCCCATTGGTGCGCGCCAGCCGGGCTCTTGACCAGCTCCCATTCGTAGCCGAACAGCACGTCGAAATAACCGGTATCCCACTGGATCGGATTTGGTGTCCAGGCACCTTCGATGCCGCTGGTGATGGCATCGCCGCCCTTGCCGGTGCCGAACTTGCTGATCCAGCCGAAGCCTTGCTCCGCGATGTCGGCGCCTTCAGGTTCCGGCCCGCAATTGGCGGCATCCGCCGCGCCGTGTGCCTTGCCGAAGGTGTGGCCGCCAGCGGTCAGGGCCACCGTCTCCTCGTCGTTCATCGCCATGCGGGCGAAGGTCTCGCGGATGTCGCGGGCCGATTTCAGCGGGTCAGGTTCGCCGTTCGGGCCTTCCGGGTTGACGTAGATGAGGCCCATCTGCACCGCGGCCAGCGGGTTGGCGAGATCGCGCTCGCCGCTGTAGCGTTCGTCGCCGAGCCATTTACGCTCGGCACCCCAGACGATGTCTTCTTCAGGCTCCCAGATGTCGGGTCGGCCGCCGGCGAAACCGAAGGTCTTGAAGCCCATGGATTCGAGCGCCACGTTACCGGTGAGCACGATCAAGTCGGCCCACGAGAGCTTGCGGCCATATTTCTGCTTGATCGGCCACAGCAGGCGGCGAGCCTTGTCCAGGTTGCCGTTGTCCGGCCAGCTGTTGAGCGGCGCGAAACGTTGCGCGCCAGTACCGGCGCCGCCACGACCGTCATAGATCCGGTAGGTGCCGGCGGCATGCCAGGCCATGCGGATGAAGAAAGGCCCGTAGTGGCCGTAATCGGCAGGCCACCAGTCCTGGGAATCCGTCATCAACGCGTGCAGGTCCTTGACCACTGCGTTCAAATCCAGCGACTTGAATTCCTTGGCATAGTCGTAGTCTTCACCCATCGGGCTGGACTTCGAGGAATGCTGATGCAGGATGCCCAGATTCAGTTGTTCAGGCCACCAGTCGAGGTTGCGCGGTGCCTTGCCCATACCGATATGTTGCACTCCACCCGAGAAGGGGCACTTCGCTTCGTTTGACATGTGTTCTCTCCTTTGCTTATCGTGATCGGAAGTCGGCAAATCCTCGCCGGATGGCTGAGGTCACCTGATCTGCACACCAGTCTAGTCAAATCCTTGTTATATTAAAAATCAATTGTTTCAATATGGTTGATAGGAATTAACTATCAATAAACCAGCGCGTGTGCCGTTGCGTATCGTTAGCGGACGGGATCGCTTTTTATCGTTGCCAAAATCGGCGGGATTGGAAATACGGGTTTTCATGAATTTAATCCGCGCCGCTATGTCTCATGAAGCATGACCGCATTGTTGCTCGCCCGAATCCAGTTCGGGTTCACGATCGCCTTCCACATCATATTCCCCGCCATCACCATCGGCCTGGCGAGCTATCTGGTAGTCCTTGAGGCCTGCTGGCTGAAGACGCAAAAGCAGGTCTATAAGGATCTCTATCACTTCTGGCTCAAGGTATTCGGCGTCTGCTTCGGCATGGGTGTGGTTTCCGGGCTGGTCATGGCGTACCAGTTCGGTACCAACTGGAGCGGCTTCTCCGAGTTCGCGGGCAGCGTCACCGGGCCGTTGCTCACTTACGAGGTGTTGACGGCGTTCTTCCTCGAGGCCGGTTTCCTTGGCGTCATGCTGTTCGGCTGGAACCGGGTCGGGCCCGGACTGCATTTCCTTTCCAGTGTCATGGTCGCGCTCGGTACCCTGGTCTCGATGACCTGGATCATCGCGTCCAATAGCTGGATGCACACGCCACAGGGTTACGAGATCGTCAATAACGTGGTCGTGCCGGTGGATTGGCTGCAGATCATCTTCAACCCGTCTTTCCCTTATCGACTGGTACACATGGCCATCGCGGCCTTCCTCGCGACCGCGCTCATCGTCGGCGCCGCAGGTGCCTGGCATTTGTTGTATCGCAAGCCAACGGCCGCCGTGCGCACGATGTTCTCCATGGCCATGTGGATGCTGTTGCTGGTGGCGCCGATCCAGCTCGTGGTCGGCGACCTGCACGGCCTCAACACCCTCAAATACCAGCCGGCCAAGATCGCGGCCATGGAAGGCCACTGGCAGAACGAAGCCGGGCAGGGGGTGCCGCTGATCCTGTTCGGCCTGCCGGACATGGCACGTGAAGAGACACGCTACGCGATCGAGATCCCCCGGCTCGGCAGCCTCATCCTCACCCACAGCCTGGATGGCCAGTTCAAGGGCCTGAAAGAATTCCCGGCTGTCGACCGGCCGCCGGCGCCTGTCATCTTCTGGACCTTCCGTATCATGGTCGGCCTCGGCATGCTGATGATCGGTCTCGGGCTGTGGAGCGCCTGGCTGCGCTATCGTGGCGCCTTGTACGGTGCGCGACCATTCCTGCGATTGGCGGTGTGGATGGGGCCAGCCGGTTTGCTCGCCATTCTCGCCGGCTGGTTCACCACCGAGATCGGCCGCCAGCCGTGGGTGGTCTACGGCCTGATGCGGACGACGGACGCTGTCTCGCGCCATGAGATCGGCACGCTCGCCCTTTCCCTGGCGCTGTTCGTCGTGGTCTACCTGTTCGTCTTCGGTATCGGCACGGCCTATGTGCTACGCCTGCTGGCCAAGGGGCCGGTGCCGCATGAGGGCGATCTGCCCAGTCCTGGCGGGCCGGGCGAGGCGCGCACCGCGATGCGGCCGATGTCGGCGGCGGGGGAATCCCTGCCACTGGACGCGGCGGGCAAACCTTCATCCACGACACCGGGAGCACGGACATGAGCGCTATCGATATCACGCTGGTCTGGGCTGGGGTCATCTTCTTCGGCGTCATGATGTACGTCGTGATGGATGGCTTCGATCTTGGCGTCGGCATGCTGTACCCCTTTTTCCCTGCGCGCGAGGATCGCGATGTCATGATGAACACGGTGGCGCCGATATGGGACGGCAACGAGACCTGGCTGGTGCTGGGGGGTGCCGGCTTGCTGGCAGCCTTCCCGCTGGCCTATTCGGTGATCCTCAGTGCGCTCTACCTGCCGCTGGTGTTCATGCTGCTGGGGCTGATCTTCCGTGGCGTGGCTTTCGAGTTCCGCTTCAAGGCGCACGACCATGAACGCCACCTGTGGGACAAGGCCTTCATCGGCGGTTCGGTCGTCGCGGCGTTCTTTCAGGGCGTCACCCTCGGTTACTACATCGACGGCATCCCCATGGCTGGCCGCGCCTATGTCGGTGGCGCATTCGAGTGGCTGGCGCCGTTCCCGCTGTTCGTCGGTGTCGGCGTGGTGGTGGCATACAGCCTGCTCGGCTGCTGCTGGCTGATCTGGAAGACGGAAGGCGAGCTGCAGACAAAGATGCGGGCGATCGCCACACCGTTGTCGTGGTCGCTGTTGCTGGTGATCGGCGTCATCAGCCTGTGGACGCCGCTGACCCATGCGCCGATCGCCCAGCGCTGGTTCACCATGCCTAACCTGCTCTGGCTGTCGCCGGTACCAGTCTTGGTCGGCCTTGCCATGCTGCAGTTGCAGCGCGCGATCCTGCGCTGCCACGATTTCAAGCCCTTCCTCTATGCCCTGTGCCTGATCCTGCTGGCGTATATCGGCCTCGGCATCAGCCTCTGGCCCAATGTGATCCCGCCAAACATCTCGATCTGGGACGCTGCCGCGCCGCGCCAGAGCCAGGCCTTCGCGCTGGTCGGTACCCTGGCCATCGTGCCGCTGATCCTGGCTTATACGGCGTGGTCTTATTATGTTTTTCGCGGCAAGGTGCGTCATGGCGACGGCTACCACT
>CAMLMA010000011.1 GCA_946481065.1 uncultured Nitrosomonadales bacterium | reverse complement strand
TCGCCGTCGATCGAGAACACCTTCACTTCCGATGTCTGCACGTTCTTGCCGTCGAAACTGCGGAAATCGGCGAAATTGATCAGGCTCTGCTCCTGGCTGGCCAGCAGCACGCCACTGATGCGCGGCGTCAGGTGCCAGAGCCAGGCTGCGCTGTAGTTGAGGCCGGTATAGTCCAGAAAACTGTTGTTCTGGAACCGGTTATCGGTCGCCATGACATCGACCTTGAAACGTTGCTGCGAATAGGATTTGTCGATCTTGAAGCCCGCGTTGGCCGTGTAAAGCATATCCGAGCGATGTGGCCGGCCTTGCAGCGTGTCGGTATCGACGGCATCCGGCAAGCGGAACAGGTTGTCTTCGAAGCGGATACCGGCCCCGGCAGCGAGGTTGAAGGTATCCTGCTCGTCCGCCTGCGCCAGATGCGGCAGCAACAGCAAAGGCAAAAGACAGGTTGAACGCAGCGCAGGCTTGTAGAGCCGCTTGACTGCCATAGGCAGCTTCCTTCTCGTAAGAGTCATCTGCACGTGATCTTTCTGTTTTTCATGACTGCGAAAAAATTAGCATATGTCGATAGTGATGCAAACGATTTCGATGCAAATTGCCGAAATGTGTCTGCAAGACTCGCCTATTTTTGTTTTTTTGCAACAATCGATTCGAGCAGCGCGCGGAATTCCGTGGCGCATTCCGGGTGCTTGAGACCGAGCCGCACGGTGGCTTCCAGGTAGCCGTTCTTGGAGCCGCAGTCGTAACGCACGCCATTGAACCGATACGCCAGCACCTGTTCCTCACTGATGAGTCCTGAGATGCCGTCTGTAAGCTGGATCTCGCCGCCCGCGCCGGACTTGACCTGTTCCAGATGATGGAAGATGCGCGGCGTCAGGATATAGCGGCCAACCACGCCCAGCGTCGAGGGCGCATCTTCCGGCTTGGGTTTCTCGACGATCGCCGAGACCTGCTCGATCTCCTTGCTGATCGGTTTGCTGTCGACGATACCGTAACTCTTGGTCTGGTCGCGCGGCACGTCTTCCACCGCCAGCAGCGAGCAACGGTAATAGTCGTAGGCTTCGGTCATCTGCTTCATGATCGGCGTCTTGCCGTCGAGCAAGTCGTCCGCCAGCAGGATGGCGAAGGCGTCGTCGTTCACCACGGGCCGCGCCAGGCTGACGGCATGGCCAAGGCCCAGCGCACGCGTCTGGCGGATATAGATGCAGTTGACGTGGCTGGGCACGATGTTCTGCACCAGCGACAGGAGTTGCTTCTTGCCGTTGCGTTCCAGCTCGTTCTCCAGCTCGTAAGCCATGTCGAAATGGTCGGAGATCGAACGCTTGTTACGGCCGGTGATGAAGATGAGGTCGGTGATGCCGGCGGCGACGGCTTCTTCCACCGCGTACTGGATCAGGGGTTTATCCACCACCGGCATCATCTCTTTCGGATTGGCCTTGGTGGCGGGAAGAAAACGGGTGCCGAGACCGGCGACTGGGAAAACGGCTTTGGTGACTTTTTTCATGGTTTCCTGTGTGCGTTGTTGGATTCGAGATGTTTGGATTCGAGATGTTTTGGAGAGATCGTATGACGGCGAAGGCTCAGCGGAAGACGCTTCCCTGCACCGCGGCCACAGCCATCTGCGCGCTGGCGTATTCCCACTGCCAGGCGTGCGCGATGATGTTATCGAGATCGAAGTAGACCGGGTTCCAGCCGAGCTCTTGCCTTGCCAGTGTGGCATCTGCGACCAGGATCGCCGGATCGCCCGCGCGGCGTTCCCCTTCCACCACTTTCACCTTGCTGCCGGTGACCAGCTCCGCAGTGCGGATCACCTCGTCAACCGAGAAGCCGGCGCCATTGCCGAGGTTGTACTGGCGGCTCTCATTGGTCTTCATCAACCTTGCCAGCGCCAGCGAATGCGCAGAGCAAAGATCGACGACGTGGATGTAATCGCGCACGCAGGTGCCGTCGTCGGTATCGTAATCGCGGCCGAACACGGTGATGTCCTTACGCTTGCCGGAGATGGCCTGCAGCACCAGCGGGATCAGGTGGGTCTCCGGTTCGTGACGCTCACCCAGCAGCCCTTCGGGATCGGCACCGGCGGCATTGAAATAGCGCAGGCAGACCGACTTCAGGCCATAGGCCCGTTCGTAGTCCTGCAGCATCTGCTCCACCATGAGTTTCGAACGGCCATAGGGATTCAACGGGTGCTTGGGATGCGCTTCATCGATCGGCACGTATTCAGGTTCACCGAAGATGGCTGCCGTCGATGAGAAGATGAAGTACTTCACGTCATGCTTCACCATGGCATCGAGCAGATTCATGGTATTGGTGAAATTGTTGAGGTAATACTTGCCTGGCGCCTGCACCGATTCGCCGACCTGGATGAAGGAGGCAAAATGCATGACGGCATCCGGCCGGTAAGTGGTGAACACCTCATCGAGCTTGCTCCGGCTGGCGAGATCGCCCTTGACGAACGCGCCACCCAGCACGGCGTCGCGATAGCCGGAGGACAGGTTATCGAAGGTAATGACCGAATGCCCCTGCTCAAGCAACATCTTCACCATATGTGAGCCGATATAGCCGGCGCCACCGACGACAAGTATTTTCATGATCGGACCTTTCTAGAGAACTGGATAGATGGGATACGCGATCGATCGCAGATTTGATCGATCGTAAAATCGGACGTCATTGCGGCTTGCCTTGCGGATCGATCTCCTGCATGACCCGGGTCGGCGCAGTGGCCTTGCGATAACGGAAACAGTCGGCGAAGAAGACCAGCACATCGACGGTATAGCGCCGAAGCAAACGGCGTGGCTCGTGGCACAAACGGTAGAGCCATTCGAGACGGAGCCGCTGGACATAGCGTGGCGCCCTGGGCTTGTCGCCCGCCCAGAAATCGAACAAGGCGCCGACGCCGCTGACGATAGGCACAGTCAAACGCTCACGGTGCTCCAGGATCCAGGCTTCCTGCATGGGGTTGCCCATCGCCACCAAGAGCACTTCCGCGCCAGAAGCATTGATGCGGTCGATCAGGCTGGGGTCCTGCATCCCCTGGTAGCCATCGCAATAGCCGACGACGATCTGGCCCAGCGCCTGCTCGGCATGGATCGCCGCCTTCATCACCACGTCGAGTCGCCCGCCTAGCAGATAGACGCGCAGCGGCCGAACCGACTCGCGAAACAGGTAGGGCGTGAAATCGGTGCCGTTGAGGTTGGCCTTGAAGCTGCGACCATGGAACATGCGCGCGGCGATATCCATGCCGACGCCATCGTTGACGATGATCACCGAATCATCGTGCATGCGCCGCAACAGGCGCTTGCATTTGACGATGAAGTTACTGTTGGCATAGAGCAAGGTGACTTTCTGCTGATGACGCAGGATGCAGAGCAAGTGGCTCGCCAGTGCTTTCGGTGTCGCTTCCAGCACGGGGAATCCCGCGATCGGCAGGATGCGTTCGGACGCCATGACGTACATATTCATGAAGCGTCTCCGTGCATGTGGACCT
The DNA here is from genome assembly GCA_946481065.1 of uncultured Nitrosomonadales bacterium. The sequence goes on along the minus strand of CAMLMA010000011.1, from coordinate 20,286 downwards.
GTGATCCTGTCCGGCGGCGCACTGGCTCGACGCGGCGGATGGTGTGACCTGATGGCATGTGGTTCCCCTTGTAATGCATTCGGAGTACTGAATGGCAAAGACCATGCCAGAGATGTAAGGCTATGTTTTATATGGACTTATCGTCGATCCGCCGCCATTCCGCCCCTCTCGCATGTCTGCGTATGACGACAACAACCGCGGGGATATAACTAAGTAAATGATTCTTATCGGTAAATTATGTCTCTTGCGGCAGACGCTCTGCCTGCCCTGCGTTTCGGTACCGGCCGCCGCCACCGCATCGCCCGCGAAGCGATGAGGCAGTCAGGTCAGCGCGGCGGGCTGAAGCGCGTCTGACTAAAGCGCGGCTAGCTGAAACGCGGCTGGCGAAGCTGGGTTGATCAAGGCTTGCCGAAATGCATGGGCAGGAACTGCAGCTTGTCCCAGGGGAAACCCTGTAATACCGAATAGTTAGGCTTGCCGCCGAACAGCTCGGGATAAGGGTTGGGTTGACCGAGCGCAGTGTAGCTGACGCTGTTCTGCGCGCGTATGGCGATGGCGCCGGATTTATCCCAGACGATGAAGCCATATTTCTGCGCGGCTTTGGCGATGATCTTGCCGGCGCGGCTCATGGGTAGCGCATCGACATCGACACGTGGATCGAGCCTGAAGCGGATGCCCTCCGGGATACGGTTAGGCAGCTTTTTCGGATTGAGGCCATCCGACCGATTGGCCGGCCAGGAATAGATGCTGGCAGCTTCGGTCTCGACCAGCGCGATGCCGATGGCATGCCGGATCTCGCCGCGTCGCAATTCATCCGCCGTGATCTGGCCGCCGAGGAATGGCAGGCTGGTGGCTGTCGTGCCGTAGTGGCCCGGGAACACCCCCTGGCTTCGCTGGGCGTTCTGCAAACGGCCACCCCAGCATGCCTGCCACTGGCCGCCGATCTTGCGGGTCTGCCAGAATTCCCACACGGTCTGCGTCGCCGGCTGGTAGATGGTCATCTCGCCGTCGGTACCCTTGGAAGGCTGGGCATAGGCCGGGATGGGCACCGCCGCCCACTGCTCGCCGAGCGCAGGGTCGGTGAGTCCGTTCTTGTGACAATCCCACTGCTGGACCTTGACGGTCGGCACGTCGGCGCCGACGGTATAGATCGGGCTGGCGTAATCGCTGGTCTGGATATTGACCGTGTCGTAATACGCTTTCTTCTGCCGCAGGAAGTCCGCCGTGAACCCGGCAGAATTGGGGTGCAGTGGCGCATCGACCGGGATCGGGCTATACCAGAAACTATTGGGCGCGAAGACGTGATCGGTGACCACATCGTCTGCCCTCGCCACTACCGCCAGCATGGCCTGCATGACGAACCACCCACCGACGACCAGCTTGCGCTTACTTGAACCCATACATCCCTCCCAATTTCAGTTTTGCAGATAGCTTCTTGCCCAGCGCGATCCAGGGCCGCTCGTAATAGAACGTCGAGACATGGGCCATGACGAACAGGACGATGAACAGCAGTGGTCGCTTGGCGTATTTGGCAATCCCCTCCCCGCTACCGAGCCAGGTCGACATCAGGAACGGGTGGATCACATACAGGGCGTAAGAGATGCCGGCGATATAGACCAGCAGTCGTTGCTGCAGCAACGGTACCAGCGGCGACGTCTTGTCCAGCATGGTCGCGCCGATCAAGGCCGCGGCCAGGTAAGGCCTCAGGTAATTGAAGGCGCCGCTGTCCGGATGGCAGGCGACCAAAAGCAGCGGCACCAGGACGAGTAGGCTGCCCTGCGAGACGAAGCGGCGCAGCATCGCGTCCGGCCGGCTGTTGTATATCAGCGCCAGCCAGGCGCCGGCGAGGATCTCATCGACGCGGTAATGGCTGATCACGGCATAGTGGATGCCGTCACTGACGCGCAACAGCGTGAACGCGACGCACAGCAGGGGGATGGCCAGCAAGCCGCGCTTGCCGAAAAAGCCGACCAGCAGTGCGATGCCAAGGTAGAAATGCACCTCCACGCACAGCGACCACAAATGACTGGTGGTAAAGATCAGCGGCTCTGGCGGATAGTTGGCGTAGAACAGGAAATGCGCGCTCCAGGTCGCGCCGGAGGCCGGCGTCAGGTAGAGCATCAACCCCATGTAGAGCCAGACCAGGGGCAGGATGCGGAAGAAGCGCCGCATGAGGAAATCCGGCACACTCGGCCGCTGCAGCAGGAAATGGGTGATGAGGAACCCGGAAAGATTGAAGAACAGCACCATGCCGAGCAGCCCAGCGGCCACATTCAGATCCCAGGCCTTCGGCCCGAGCGGCAGGAGGTGGGCGGCAAGCACCAGCAGGATACTGATGCCGCGCCAGCCATCCAGCACCCCAAAATGTTCCTTATGCATGTGCAAGCCCCTTTCCGGATACGACGTCAGGTATTCAATGCCGCGCCCAGCGGTCGCTTGCGCCGGGCGAATCGCTTGCGCGCGGGTTCTTCGATGCCGTAATAACAGGCAGCCGCCACCATGGTCACCAGCAAGAGGAAGGCGATCAGGGTCCACGGCGCAAAACTGTCGGCAAGAAGATCGAAGCGCCTCTGCAGGCGCACGAACAACGCCAGCGTGAAGAAATGCGAGAGATAGAGCGAATACGAGATATCGCCGAACCAGCTGAACGGGCGCAGGGCCGGCGTCTCTGCCTGGCTACCGCGATAGAGGGTCGCCGCGGCGATCAGCATGAATGCGGCCGTTCCCCAGTACAAGGTGCGGTCATAAGCGGTGTGATGGAATATCTGAGCCAGGACAAACAGGCCCGATCCGGCCAGCAGCAAGGCCGCCCCGCCGCCGATACGCCAGCCTCTGGCGTACAGCATGGCGATCACGCAACCGAGCAGGAACTCGAACACCATGGGCTGGCTCACCACTTGCGCGATCAGGGCTGTGGGTTGCAGCAGCATGCCGACCCCCACAGTCACCGCGAACCATGCCGTCATGAACATCAGGCGACCGGCAGGCCGCAAGCCGATCGCCAGCGTCAACGCGAACACCAGGTAGAAATACCACTCGTAGGTCAGTGTCCAGGCCATGGGGATGACATAAGCCTTGTGCGCCAGCATGCCCATGTCGATGGCCCCGTCGTGATAAGGCAGGAACAGCATGGAGGCGACGAACTTCTGGGGGCTCACTACCGTATTCACGGCGCTGCCTGCGGCCAGCACCATGGCGAAGGCGATCGCCGTCAGCGTCCAGTAGAGCGGCGCGATGCGCACCAGACGGCGCTTGAGGAAATCGCCGGCCGAGGGTGTGCGCGTCATCTGCGAAGTGGTGATCATCATGATGAAGCCACTGATGACGAAGAAGATATCGACACCGGAGGCACCGAGGTTCTCGAGCCAGCGGCTCACCTCCGCCCCGCGCTCGATCTGCGAGGCGAGATAGTGATGCAGCACCACGAGGGAAGCGGCCAGGCCGCGCAATACTTGTACCCAGACGAACATCGGCGTTCTCCCCTTATCTGCCCGAAGCGGAACCGTCATCCCGGCGCGAGCGTACCCACTCGACCTGCCGATTGACCAGGAAACGCGCATATAGCGGCAGCTTGGCCAAGGCATAGAACGGCGCGTAGGCCAGGTTGCGCAAGCTGAGGATCTGCCGGCCGTAACCGAGCCAGGCAAGACCGACCGAGGCGGCTAGCAAGGCCGCTTCGCACAGGCCCAGCAGCCACGGCATGGCGTCGCCGGTGAACCAGGCAGCCAGTGCGCCGACGAACGCGAGCATGGTCACCAGCAAGGTCAGCAGGGCCAGTGGCGGCACCAGCATATCCAGCACCAGCGCCATCAACGGCAGGTTGCGCTGGCGCAGGGCGCGCCCGAACTGGCTTGGCCCGGCCTGCAGCATCATGCCCAGATGGCCATGTTCCCAACGCGTACGCTGCGACTGCGTGCCTTCGGCATTGGCCGGGAACACGCTGCTGACCATGGCTTCGGCACATAGCCGGGGCGCGGCGCCGGCCGCCGCAAAGTCGAGCCCCAGCTTGAGGTCTTCCACGATATGGCCGCTGGCGAGTTCGGCCTGCTGGATCATGGGCCATGGGAACGCCATGCCGGTGCCCATCAGCTGGCAAGGCAAGCCCAGCCGCGCATAACCCAGCGCGCGCGCATGGTTCTTCACCGTCCAGGCGAACTCGGCCACTTTCATCTTCAATCCGGGAGTCGTCGAGCCGGTACCGGCCGGCGCACGCATCAGGTAGAGGGCCTGCACCGGACGCTGATATTGCAGGCAGCGGGCGGCCAGCAGCGCGATGCTGCCATCATGCACCGTGCAGTCAGCGTCAACGATGATGAGCACCTCGGGTGGCGCATGTTCCAGGTAGCGCACGCCGTAATCGAGCGCATAGCCCTTGCCGCGGCGGGCACTGTCGTTACGCTCGATGACTTCCGCGCCTGCAGCAGCCGCCACTTGTGCCGTATCGTCGGCACAGTTATCGGCGACCACCAGCAAGCGGTCCTGGCACTGCAGTTGCGCGCGGATCGCAGCCAGCGTCGGCAGCAAGCCATTGCCCTCGTCATGCGCCGGCACCAGCACGGCGATGGTGGGCCGTTGACGCAGGGGCAAGGTGTAGCGTGACGCATGGCGTGCCTGCTGCCGGCTGCGCCAGCGATCGAACAGCGGCAGGGCCAGCGTCACCTGCAGCGCGAAGATCAGCACCGGCAACAGGAGCAGCAGCGCCGACAGGATGAACAAGGCTTGCAGCAGGATCATACGTAGCCCTCGGTCTTCGTTTCGAGCAGACGCGCGGACGGCTCCGCCGACGCCAGGATATGTTGCGCGAGCTTGCCGGCCTCGATATCGATGGCGTGTTGCTTGAGGACGCGCAAGTGCGCGGCCTCGCCCATGCGCTCCAGCATCTCGTGCGGCACCGCGAGGAAGGCATCGAGCGCGCTCGCCAGCGCATCGACATCGCCCGCCGGGAACAGCCAGCCGCTCTCCCCTGGCCGCACCAGTTCGGGGATGCCGGCGACATAGGTGGTGAGCACCGGCCGCCGCAGGGCCATGGCTTCCATGATGACCACCGGCAGGCCTTCGGCGAAGCTCGGCAGGACCAGCGCACGTGCATCGAGCAAGTGCCTTCTGACCTCGTCGCTGCTGATCCAGCCCGTGATGCTCACGCTATCCTGCAGGTTGAGCATCTTGATGCAGGCCTCGATCTCGCCGCGCATCTCGCCGTCGCCGGCCAGCACCAGTTCGATGGCGATGCCGCGCTGGCGCAACTTGCTGATGGCGTTGACCAGCAGCAGCTGGCCTTTCTGCTCGCACAGGCGGCCGACGCAGACCACGCGCGGCACAGTCGGGATGGGCGCTGCGGGCACATCATGGAAAGCGTTCTCCAGGCCGCAGTGCACGACCTTGACCTTGTGCCAGTCCCCATAATCGATCCAGCGATAGAGCTGGCTACGGCCATAGGAGCTGATGGCGACGACGAAAGCCGCTTCGCGGACCTTTTCGCGCAGCTTGATGAATTCCGGTTTGTCGAACTCCTCCGGGCCGTGCACCGTGAAACTGTAGGCCGGACCGCCCAGCAGGCGCGCGAGCATCACCACCTCGGTCGAGTTGGTGCCGAAGTGCGCATGCACATGGCCCGCGCCGGATGCCTTGAGCCAGGGCACGATGCGGCAGGCTTCGGCCAGATAGACCAGGTGATACGGCAGCGCGCGATCGGCGCGGCGTGCACAGGTCAGCGCCATGCCGAGCGCCTTGCAGAAGCGCACGGGATGCGTGACCAGCATGCGCAAGGTCGCGAGCAACAAGCCAAGCGCGCCGTCCTGCAACACATAACGGGTCTTGTCGCGCTCCTGCCGATCGGCGGCATCCACCACCTCCGCATCCCAGCCACGCAAGGCGATACGCTGTACGTCGAAGCCCAGCCGTTCGAGCGCGAGGATCTCGCGGCGGATGAAACTATGGCTGACCTTGGGATACTGGTTGATGAAATAAGCGATGCTGTTTGGTTTCATGCGGAGCGGCCTTTCAGGATCACGGGCATGTCGCTGCCAGTCGCGGGCAGGATGATCCGCGCGGGGATACCGACGGCTGTGGCGCCGTCCGGCACATCGCACAGCACGACCGACATGGCGCCGATCTTGCAGTCGTTGCCGATATGGATGCCACCCAGCACTTGCGCATAGGCGCCGATCTCGACGTTATCGCCGATCACCGGCACCGGGCCGTCTTCGCTGCGGTTGCCGATGGTGACGCCCTGCCGCAGCGTGCAGTTGACGCCGATGCGGGTCTGCGGGTGGATGAAGATGTTGCCGAAATGCCAGATGCGCAGGCCGGCGCCGATGGCAGCCGCCTTCGGGATGCTGGTGACGAGCAGGGTCTCGACGATGCGGAACAGCAGCCAGTAGAGCGCCGTGAGCAGTTTCTTCGGCAGGCCTTCTTGCCTGCGGTCGATCCGGCGCCCGAAGCGATAGACCCAGACCGCCCACAGCGATTGCTCCTTGAGGAACGGGCGTGGATGCGGATAGCGGCGCAAGTCAGCCTGCCAGTCAGTGTCGGCTTGCATGGGTACGGTTACTCCTGAAGAAATTCGAGGTACGGGTACGACGATAAGGATTGCGGCCCGGCTCCACGGCTGTGGCCGGTTGTTCGGGTTCTGGCGGCAGCATGGTCACGGCACAGGCCATGCCGAGGAAGAACCAGAAGTACCAGTTGAACGCGAGGTAATCCAGCATATTGTCGGAGAAGGCGAAGAACAGGTATTCGATCACCAGCGTGATCGCGATCACTGCCCGCAGGCGGTCGCGCAGCCATCCCGCGAACAGGGTGACGAACAGCCGCACATGCATCCAGGTGGCGGTCAGCACGCCCACCACGCCGGTCTCGAACAGCCACTGCACATAGGTGCTGTGGGCGCCGAAATTGGTCGTGCCGGCGAGCGGGAAGAATACGGGCGAGTAGTATTTAAAGGCGTTGAGGCCGTAGCCCAGCAGGTAGCGGCTCTTGTCCATCCATTCCAGCGCGGATTGCCACATCAGTACGCGCCAGGCGAAGGAATTGAGATGGGCGTACTGCACATATTCGTTGCCCTGCCCCAGGTCGAGGATACGGTCGCGGATGCTGGGCACCAGCAGTCCGACCAGCGGCGCGAACACCAGATAGACCAGGTACTTGCGCTCGAACAACAGGCCATAGACGGCGAAGATGACGAAGCAACCGGCCCAGGCGCTACGGGTCTTGGTCAGCACCAGCAGCGCGAGCAGCAGCAACATGTAGAGCCACATCAGCGCGCGCTTGCCGCTGGACGACTGCAGCATGGTGGTCTTCAGCCGGTAGAACAGCAGCGAGATGATCAGCACCAGGTAGAAGGCATAGATGTTGGGGTGGCTGAACGTGCTCTTGAGCCGGAAGCCGTAGCGCTCCGTGGTGTGGATGTTCTGCAGGATATCGACCGGCGCATAGAGCACGGGAATGATGGACGACAGCAGGATCACCGTGACCCAGGTCTCGAAATCCTTGCGGCTGCGGACCACGTAATAGGCGATGACGAACACCGCGCAATAGGAGGTCAGCGCCAGCAGCATGCGCAGCCCGTCCTTGAATTCAGGCGCCCAGAACAGCGCCGCCGCCGACACCAGCAGCAAGGGCGCCCAGATCGAAGCCAGCCGCCGGCTGATGCCGTCCGGCCGTTCGGCCACGAACAGGAAGGCGATGAAGATGATGAGCGCGTTGATGAGGCCGCCGACGCCGAAGCCGCCGCCGAACTTGGAGGTCTCGAAGACGATGTCGCCGGATGCGCGGCCGACGAGGATGATCATGAGCAGCAGGCGCTTGTCCAGCACCAGCAGCATCATGAGCAGCAGCACGAACGGCAATGCGCCTATCAGCAGCATGCTGCCGTTGACGGCAAAGACGTAGCCGACGGCGCCCAGACCGGCAACGACGCCGGCCAGCAATAGGCCGACGGTGCTGGCGTAAGGCCCCAGCCCCTGCGTCATCCTGTCGAACAAGCTATCCATGTCGCCGGTCTCAGGCGGTCAATCCGGAAGGCGTCAGCGTCAGGATCGGCTGCTTCTTCAGGCCATTGATCAACCATGAGCGCACGGTACGGTATTCGACGTGATGCACGCCGAAACGCTGGGTATGGGCGAAGTAGCGCGCCGCCATGATGGGCCGTGAACGGTTGCTGATGACCTTGCGGAACGACAGCTCACGTTGCAGCTCGGCACAGTGCGGCATGGCCTTGGTCAGCATGGCGCGCAAGTCCTGGTATTCGGCGGAGAAATCCGTCCGGTCGTCGAAATTGATCAGGTTGACGCCATGGTTGCAGAACGGCGCCGGATCGAAGCTGTTGATCCCCAGCATGATGGACAGCGATTCGGTGAGGTAGCGCGAGATATTCAGCGCGACCTGCGTCTGGTCGACATACTTGGTGGCACCGACATTGTTGCCGTGCCAGCGGTACTTGATCAGGCTCTGGGCGACGTTGGTGCAATGGCCTACCAGCGCCAGCTGCCCGAACAGGAAATAATCCTCGGCCAGGCCGGGCACCTCGATACGGCGTGATTCCGGCATGGCGCCGATGAAATCGACCCCATAGCGCGCGTTGAGGCCACGGATGGCGTCGAGTCGCATGGCCACCGTCGGGTGAGCGACAGGCGTGCGGAACGGCGTGCTGATGAGCACCCCGAACTGGCCGGTCGGCATGTCGAGAATGCCGATCTTGTTACCGTCGGCATCCACCACGTCGCCGAGCGAACCCACGAGCACCAGCTCGTCGTCCTCCTCCAGCGCATGGAACAGCACCTGCATGCGGTTCGGCAGCGAGATGTCATCGGCGTCCTGGCGCAGCACGTACTTGCCGTGGCACAGATCCAGCCCGGCGTTGAGCAGCCCGGCGAGCCCCTGGGCCCAGGGCAGGCAATGCACCTCGATACGCGGATCCTGCTCGGCATAGCGCTGCGCGAGCTCAAGGCTGCCGTCGGTCGATCCGTGGTCCAGGATCAGCAGGCGCCAATCCCGGAAGGTCTGCTGGCAGATGCTATCGATGGCTTCGCCCAGATAGTCGATGCCGTTCTTCACGGGGAGCAATACGTCGAATGTAGCCATGGGTCTTCCCTTTACGCTTGGTTCAAATCATTACGCCTGGTTTAAAACGTCACGCCTGGTTCAGGTCTTTTCGGCAGGCGCCGCCTGCAAGGTCACCAGCTCGCTGTTGCCGGTCCAGGCATTGACGTAGGTGGCGTTCTTGCCGTAACTGTTGTCGAGCACGGTGTTGGGCTTGTCCATCAGGCAGGCCAGGATATGGCCGTGGAGGCGATCCGTGACGATGTGCTCATGCGCCGCGAACAAGGTCGTCGCCTCTTGCACCAGATGTCGCGCGTAGTCTGCCCAGAGGCCGGCCAGCAACTTGTTGCCGTACCAGCCGAGGCCATATTTGTGCAGGGCACGCATCCCGCGACGGAACAGCGCGATCCGTCGCTCGCCGTCGCCGACGACCATCGGCCAGTCCGTGGTGGTGACGATCTCGAGGCCAGGCATTGCGCCAGCTTCGGCGCGTTCGTCATCGGTGCGCTGGATGCGCAAGGTGCCATGGGGCGCATCGTGTCGGGACGTGAGTCGGTAGAGCTGGTGTGCCATGTCCGGCAGCAGGTAGACGTTGTCGGTGAAATTGCGTGCGATGTCGTAGGAGATGCGGTCACGCACGCACAGGTGCAGATCCGGATGCCGGCGAAAGACCGCGGCGGAACGGCGCATGGCTGCCTGCGAGGAGAAATACAGGGTCTGCGGCAACACCACGATGCGATTGTCGCGATAGCGATCGGCCACCTGCTCACGCAGGCCCTGCATGCCGTATTCGGCATAGAGGTCGCCGAAATTGCCGCCGCCGTGGAACACCACCACATCGCCCGGGGCGATCCAGCTCGGCTCATAGGCGAAAGCCGCGGCGCTGACTTTCGGCACCAGGTAGTTGTGCTGAAAGAATGCCAGTGTGCCAAGCATGATGAGCAGGTCGCCGATATTGCCGTGGACCGGCAGATCGACATAATGCAGTGGGCGGTTGCCGATGAGGTCCAGCAGCACATCGTGTTGCGTGGCCAATGCGCCCATCAGCAAGGCATGGTTGACCACGGGATGTTTCAGCGCCTGATGGGTGTCGGTTCGATTCATGCTTTTCCATCCGCGACCTGGCGACGTGCCAGCACATTGAAGACCGCCCGGCAATCGGCCAGGGTCGGCAGGATATCCGGCACGCGCTCCTTGAGCACGGTCGGATAGATGACCAGCGTCACCGACAGCCGCAGGATGCCGCCTGCCAGCATCAGCAGGCTGAGATAGACATGGATGTTCTCGTGCGGCAGGAACGGCAAGGCGATAAAGATCGGCAGCACCGAGATGAACTGGCGCACGAACACCAGCCCGGGTCGACCGCCGGCATTGAAGCGTTGCGCCAGGGTCCAGCTCGCGCCCGAGATCACGCATTCGAACAGCAGCACTGCGAACGGGATCACGGTGGAAGCGAACGATTCGCCATAGACCAGGACGATGAGCCAGGGCGAGAGCAAGGCGCCGATGGCCGCCACTGCCAACATGGGCACGAACGTCATCCGGAACGCAGTCCGCACATTCTCGGACAGCACTTGCACGTCTCGACCGGCATGGCGCGAATACAGCGCAGTTGAGACGGCCTCCTGCAATGCGCCGATGAGGCGCGAGGTGGTGAAGGCCAGCGCATAGAATCCGTATTCGACGATGGTACCGATGTTGAGCAAGGCCACCTTGTCGAAATTGACCAGCAGCAGGCCGATGACCACCGTGCCGTGATGGCTCGCGCCATAGCCCAGCATGCTCTTCCAGGCCACGGGCGCCTGCGTGGTGTCGCTGCCCTCCCAGATCCTGTGGTGACGTGCCCAGGCGATGCCGGCGAGCGTCAGGCCGGCACTGACGATGGTCTGCGTGACGAGGATCATGCGGAAATCGACGGGCTTGAAGAACAGCAGCAGCCCAAGCAGCAGGATCAGGTTGCCGATCACCAGCAGGAAACGCATGAGATTGAAGAACCGCAGGCCGTGATGCAGCTGGCTCAGGGCATAGAAATAGCCCTGCGTGGCGGTGACCACGGTGAGCAACAGGATCAGCGGCAACTGCGCGTGCAGTTGCGCCTCGTGCGTCATCACCTGCGTCCCGATCAAGCCGAGCAGCGCCGAGAGCCCTGCCACGAACAAAAGCGAACCGGCGAAGAACAGCCCGTAACGGAACGGCCGGCCGGTGCCCTTGTGGTAGATATAACTGTTGGCCAAGCCGAACAGCGCGACATTGCCGGCCAGCGTCGCGATCAATAGCGCGCCGGAGAGCAGGCCGCGCCCTTCCGGCCCGAGTACGCGGGCGGTAATCACCGACGTGATGAAACCGATAGCGGTGATCACGATGGTGGTGACCAGCGTGGTGCCGGACGACTTGAGCAGTGCTGTCATCTATTTCTATCCTGCGCCTTGTTGTTGCCGGGTGATCTACAGGTCATTGACGATCGCAGCGACGATCTCGACTTCGCTCATCAACAGCTGGTCGCGCACATTGGCGAGCTGGGCCATGCGCGTCTGGTTGAGGCGGGATACAAGCAGCGCGCCACCGCATCTGGCTGCGACGGTCTGGGCATCAGAGGTCATGCTGGCGGGATAGGTGTCGACGAGGATGACGTCGTATTGCTCACGGCAACGGCGCAGCACTTCGCCGAACACCTTTCGGCTCAGCAACTCCTGCGGATTGGGCGGCACCGTACCGGCGCCGAGCACCGACAGGCCACTGAGCGAATCGATCTTGTGGATCACGTCAAGGTCGGCGCGTCCGGCCAGGATGTCCGACAAGCCGCGCGATTCGTAGAGATTGAAGATGTTGCGCTGATCCGGCTCGCGCAGGTTGGCGTCGATGAGCAAGGTACGCTCGCCCAGTTGTGAGAACACCACCGCCAGGTTCGCGGCCAGGTTGCTGCAGCCTTCACCCGGGTTGGCGGCCACCACGGCCAGCACTTTCTCCGCATCGTCGAACCAGCGCAGCAGCAACTGGCTACGCAAGGCTCGCAGGGCTTCGACCTGCGGCGAGAACGGATCATAGGCCGCGATCAGGCGCTTGCTGAAGAATTCCTGGCTCTTGTGCAGATAGTGATAATCGAACTGCACCGCCAGGGCATGCTGGATATCGGTCTCGCTGACCAGGCCGAGCTTCTTCGCCGCAGCGCCGAAGCGCAGGCCGGTCTGTTGTTGCAAGGCGAGCACACGTTCGATCTCGTCCTCGGTGAGCTTGCCCATCTTCAACAGCAACTGGCCAAGCGGTGCCTTGCGTTCAGACTCCTGACGGCCCTGGTCGCGCTCTGCGCCGAGCGGGATCGGCGGGGAATTGAGTTGGCTGATATTCATCTTGATCCTAGGTTGATGGGAAGAATTTGCCCGACTGCGCACCCGGCAGCATTTTCATGCCGGTGACCGCTGGCCGCTTGTTGACCAGCGCCACCACAGGCACCTTGAGCAGCTCTGCGATATCGTCGCTGCTGCGTACCCGGCGATCGAGCATCTCGGCGATAAGCCCGAAGCCCAGCCCGAGCACGCCACCGACGAATATGGCGAGCAGCATGTTGAGCATGATGCGCGGCGTATAGGGTGAGCCTGGCACCTGCGCGGCAGACAGGATGGCGATATCGTTCTGGTTCGATTGCGCTTCGATGCTGGTCTGGGTGAAGCGCTGGGTGACGGCGTCAAGCGCCTTCTGCGCGGTCTCGACGTCTTCCTGCAGGACCGCCATCTCGTCACGCTGGCGGTTCAGTGCCAGCACCGCCAATTTCTGCTTGGCGAGCGCCGAGCGCAGCTCTTCGACACGCTGCTGCTGGATGATGGCCGAGCCCTTGATGTTGTTGTTGGCGCGCGCGATTTCGGTATAAAGCTGGCTCTGGACGTTCTTCAGTTCGGCAGCGGCGGCTTCATACTCCGGATGGTTGGATCCCAGCCGCTCCGACAGGTCGGCCACCTTGGCCGACGCGCGTGCCACTTCCACCCGCAGGTTCTGGATCACGGGGTTCTGCGCCACGTCCGGCGAGTTACCGGCGTCCTTGCGGCTGTTGCCGTAGCGCGAATTCGCTTCGATCGCCGAAGCCTGCGCCGCCACCAGCTGGCTGGAAAGCTCGTTGAGCTTGGCCGTCTCGATATCGAGACGCTGGTCGGTACTGGTGATGCCGTGGGTCTGCTGGTATTGCGAGAGTTTGGATTGCGCTTTTTCCAGGCTATCGCGCAGCGTGGTCATTTGCTGGTTGAAGAAGTTGGCGGCCTTTTTCACCGGCTCGATCTTGAGTCGCAGGGTACGATCGAGATAGGCCTCGGCGAACGCATCGGCGATCTCCGCCACTTGTTGCGGATCCTTGCCGCTGAAGGTGATCTCCATCACGCTGCTCTCACGCAAGGGCGAGACCTCGAGCCGGCTGATGAGCCGACCGGCGATCCATTGGCGGATATCGCCGCGGCCCTTGGTGACTTCGTAGAAATCCTTTTTCATGGCATCGTTGTCGACCAGTTGCAAAGCATCGACCACGCTCAGCGCCACGCTCCTGTTCTTGATGATGTCGACCTGGGTGGCAAGGTAACTCGAGGTCATGAGCGACTGGTTGGAATTACCGGTCACCGAGTCGTTGCCGCGGTAATTCACCACGACCTGCGTACTCGCCTTGTAATACTTCGGCATCATCATGCTGGCCACAAAAGCGGTCAGCACGGTGACGACGAAGATGAAGACCACGATCTTGATGCGGGCCTTGAGGATCAGGAACAGGTTGGTCAGCGACATGACAGCTCCTTAGAACAGGCTTTCACGGACGTAGATGACATCGTCCGGGCGCACCAGATCGGTGAGCTTGGGGGTAAGCTCGACGGTTTCGCCGTGACTGTCACGACGCATGAGCTTGAGGTTGCGCTGCGTGCCGCGGATGGTCGGCCCGCCGCCTTGCGCCAGCGCCTGGATCACGGTCATATTGCGTTCGATGCGATAGGAACCGGGCTTCTGTGCTTCGCCGTAGATGTAATAGACCGGCGCCTTCTGCACGTAGACCTCGTCGCCCGCAGCGATCAGCAGGTTCTGGTCGTTACTGTCGCTGAGGTAGAGCGCCGGGATGTCGATCTCCTTGCGGAAGTTCTCGCCATTGCGCTTGCCGGCGACGATCGCCACATCGGCGGCGTCAGGCGTCAGACCGCCCGCCAGGGTCAGCACTTCGGAGACATGCATCTTGTTGCTTTCCAGGGCATAGCGACCGGGACGGTTGACCTGCCCCTGGATGGAGACCTGGTTGCCGGTCATGACATAGATGATGTCGCCGGCCTTGAGCTCGGTGTCCTGGCCGCCGCCGTCGCTAAGGAACAGGGAGGCGATATCGGTTTCGACACGCATCGGCCGACCATCGCGCTTGCCGGTGACCACGGCCGTCCCGGTGCCGGCTGCGTCGGATACGCCGCCAGCGGCGGCGATGGCCTCAGACAACCGCATGTGGGCACTCTCGACCGGGAAGCGGCCCGGCTTGTTGACGAGGCCGATGACGGCGATCTGGCTGCCGCGTACCTCGACCAGCGTCAGGTTGACCTGCGGCCGCTTGACGAAATTGCCGTCCATCAGCTTCTTCGCGATCAACTGCTCGGCTTCACGCGGCGATAGTCCGCCGACCTGTACTTCACCGATCAGGGGATAGGAGATGCTGCCGGATTCGGAGACCCGGGTCTCGAGCGACAAGTCCGGATTCTGGAACACGGAGATGCGAACCGCGTCGCCCGCGCCCAGCTGGTAATCGTTGGAAGCCGCATAAGAGGACGGCAGGTAGGCCAGTATGCATACGAGCAGGAACAGGCCCAGCAGTTTGGTAAAAGATTTGATCATCACGTCAGTCTCCTTCATGAATCGACGAGGGTTCGGTACGCTCATGCCAGGCTTGGCAGAAATCGGTAGCTCGCGTCGCGCAGCCGCGCGGACACGAGATGCAGCATGGTCAACAGCAACTTGTTGCCGAGCCGCGGCGTATTGACCAGGATGGTGTTCAGCGTATCGCGCGAGAACACGGCGAAATCCAACGGAGTGATCGCCACGCAACTGGTGAGATGGGGTTTGCTGTCCATCATCGACATCTCGCCAAGCAACGTGCCGGCACTGACTTCGGCGATGATCTCCTCTCCATCCAGCAAGCTGTCGCGCTTGATGACCGCAGTGCCGCTGAGCAGCAGCACCAGATGGTCGTCGGTCGCGTCCTGTCGCAAGAGGCTGTACCCGCGCGGCGCGGCATAACAATCCATATGGCGGCAGACCGCCAGGATCTCGGGCGCGCTCAGCGATTCGAAGAGATCGATCTGATGCACGATCTCCATGATCTCGTCGATATAGCGATCAGCCCGGCCCAGGGGCTCGGTGTCGCTGTAAGGTGCTATCAATGTCTGGCTCATATGCGTGGATGCCTCAATCAACGGTTGGCTCAAGAGGCGCGGCCGGCCGATGCTTGCGACGGCAACCCCCTTGAAGGTTTCGTGCATCCTAGTGATTTCAGCCCCACCCTCACAATAGGCCGAACGGACTAAGGCCAAAACCCAGTATCCACGCGGCTTTCAAGGCCATCCACGTATGCCCCGACGCATGCCCGGCAGATCTTGCATCAAGACCGGGCGACCGCTCCCAAATCGCACTTTTCTGCCAGCGTCTGTTTGGAGAGACAGAAAAAAGGTCGACAGATCATTCACTTAACAAGAATGAAATATTAGATGTCGGGGATCGCAGACACTTCAGCAGGTCGCCGAAATCGGGGATTCCGGTGTTTTCGTAGATAAATCAGATAGTTGGAAAAGTGGCACGCTAAATGCACTAGCTAGCGCACGAAAGACGTGAATCGGTTGTGATCGATGCAACGTCATCAAGACGCTCCGGCAACGGACGGTGCATGACAACTTCAAGCGGTACAGGGCCGAGGAGCTGCCGAATGCTGCGGCGGGCCCGATTCAATATAAATCAACAACTACTACTGTGAAGATACTATCTATGCCACTACATACTGAACTAGACGAAGTCCAGAAGACGCAATTCTTCGGCATGATCCAGGAGTCGCTCAGCGTGCGCACCCATTTCGAGTTCATGCTCTGGTCGCAAGGCAACGTGCAGGCGTTCCTGCCACACGACATCATGATCGCGGCCTGGGGCGATTTCTCCCTCGGCCTGATCTCTTTCGATGTGGTCTCGCCGCTACCAGGAATGCGTACCCAGCAGGTGCAGCACGCGAGGCTGGTACCGCTGCTGAAACGTCTCTTCAACTACTGGCACGAACAGGGCGACGCGCCACTCAGCATGCGCATGCAGCATGGCCTGTTCAGCGAGAACCAGTTCGGTTTCGATCAGCTGGGCGAAGATTTCGCCCGCATGAAAAGCGGCATGATCCACGGCATCAAGGACAGCCGCGGCCGCCATGATTGCCTGTACATCCTGCTCAATGCCTCGGACGACCTGTCGCATGCATCGCGCACCATGCTCGAGACCCTGCTGCCCTATGTGGATTGCACCCTGCGCCAGATCGAACCGATCGCCGTCGAGCCACCCAAACCGGTAACGACGTCGATAGACGAGGGCTTCGGCACCTTGTCGATCCGGGAGCACGAGATCATGGACTGGGTCAAGCAAGGCAAGACCAATTATGAGATCGGCATGATCCTC
Source organism: uncultured Nitrosomonadales bacterium (assembly GCA_946481065.1). Next base: position 3,600 of record CAMLMA010000011.1, on the reverse strand, counting down.
GACATCAGCGCCTTCACGGTCAAGAACCACCTGCAGCGCATCTTCAAGAAACTGGATGTGCTCAACCGTGCGCAAGCCGTCGCCAAACTCAGCATGATGCCCGAGCCAAATGAATCGGTATAAGTCTGCCCCCATCCAGCGCAAGGGGCTGAGCGTCGCCATCGCGCGCGACAACCTGCTGTACACGACGGAGGCCCTGCTCGATCCACTGGTGATCGTGCTCACCTTGTGGAGCGTGGCCTACCTCAAGAACGGCGGGCTCGAGCCGCATTACCTCATCCTGTCGCTCATCCTCTTCTCGCTGACCTTCCCCAGCGCGTCCAAGATCAACCTGACCAGCCTTGAGGTGGTGAGCACGGTGATGCTCAACTGGGTCATCATCGCCGGCCTGCTGATCCTGTTCGGCACCGCCACCGACTACATCGCGTTGTTCAACACCGAGGCGATCCTCATGTGGACGTGGCTGACGCCGCTCTGCGTATTGACGGCCGATTTCGCCTTGCGCGCCGTGGCGCCACTGATGATCAAACTGCAAGGGCCGGTGAAGCGGACCATCATCGTCGGCATGAACGAACAGGGCGTGACGCTGGCCGACCGCCTGGCGGCCAACAACTATATCGCCGCCGAGCTGCTTGGTTTCTTCGACGACGGCCCCGGATCCTCCTCGGGGGCCAGCGCCTACCCCAGCAACGATTACCCGATGCTGGGCAGGCTCTCGGACATCCCCGCCTACGTCAAGGAACACCGCGTCAACATCATCTATCTGGCGCTACCGTCGAGCAGCCAGGACGAGATCGTGCGCCTGCTGGACGAGCTCAAGGACACCACCGCCTCGATCTACTTCGTGCCGGATATCTTCCAGGCCGACCTGATCCAGGCGCGTGTCGGGCAGATCGAGGATATCCCGGTGGTCGCCGTCTGCGAGACGCCGTTCACCGGCTTCAACGGGCTCATCAAGCGCACTGCCGATATCCTGTTCGCCATGGCGATCCTGCTGCTCATCTCGCCCATCCTGCTGGTCATCGCGCTCGGCGTGAAACTGACCTCGCCCGGCCCCGCCATCTTCAAGCAGCGCCGTTACGGGCTCTACGGCGAGGAGATCCTGGTCTACAAGTTCCGCTCGATGACCGTCTGCGAGGACGGCAGCAAGGTCACGCAGGCGACCAAGAACGATCAGCGCATCACGCCGTTCGGCGCCTTCCTGCGCAAGACCTCGCTCGACGAGCTGCCGCAGTTCATCAACGTGCTGCAAGGCCGCATGAGCATCGTCGGTCCGCGGCCGCACGCGGTGGCGCACAACGAGATGTACCGCAAGCTGATCAAGGGCTACATGGTGCGTCACAAGGTCAAGCCGGGTATCACCGGCTGGGCCCAGGTCAACGGCCTGCGGGGCGAGACCGAGACGCTGGACAAGATGAAGGCGCGGATCGATTACGACATCGATTACCTGCGTAACTGGAGTCCAAAGCTCGATGTCTATATCATTCTCAAGACCGTACTGGTCGTATTCAAGGGACAGAACAGTGCTTATTGATGCCCGCTGGCTGCGTATAACGACTGCCTGCATGCTGGTGCTGACGATCGCCGCCATCTTCATCGGCGGCGAGGCCCCAGGGGCAGGCAGCTTGTTCCCGGCACCCTGGGACAAGGTCGTGCACTTCTTCACCTTTGGCGGCATGGCGGTGCTGGCGGGCCTGGCCTTCCCTACCCGGCCGCTGTGGATGATATTCGCCATGATCGTCGGCCTGGGCGCCGCCGACGAGATTCATCAACTGTTCATCGTCGGCCGTCAACCCGGGCTCGACGACCTGTTCGCGGACGCCCTCGGCGCTTCGTGTGCATTGCCGCTGGTGTTCTGGCTGCGTCGCCGCCTTTACGCCTTCTGACCCGGCTAGCCGTCGGGCTTAATAATCCATGTGTGGTCATCGTCTCGCGGCGATGCCTAGAGGAGCACATGGTTGGAGCTGGTTCGCCAGCCACGTTTGATCATTGTCGACAACAACGATAAGGTAAGACCATGAGAACGTTCAAATTCAGGCGCATCCCCTGCCTGCTCGCGATCTTCTGCATCGCATTCGCCATCCATCCGGCCGCGGCCGAGGAACCCGAAAAGACGCCGACCCCGAAGGAGCTGGCGACCCCGGTCGATATCCCGACATCGGATATCCCGGGCGGCGATCTGTGGAGCGACGATTCGAGCAAGAAGAGCTACCTGATCCCGGCGCTCGATATCATCGGCTTCGACCTGTTGCTCAATCAATACAACCGGCACTGGGGCGAAGCCCGCGAGGATTACCGCGCCAACTGGAACACCATCAAGCGCAATTTCAACAGCAGCTGGAAAGAAGACAGCGACAGCTTCCAGATCAACCAGCTGGGCCATCCCTACCAGGGGTCGATGTACCATGGCTTCTCGCGCTCGGCAGGCCTGAGCTATTGGGAATCGCTAGGCTATACCGTCGCCGGCAGCTACTACTGGGAGATCGCCGGCGAAGCCACGCCGCCCTCCCGTAACGACATGGTCGCCACCGGCATCGGCGGCTCCTTCCTCGGCGAATCGCTGTTCCGCATGTCCAGTCTGCTACTCGAACACCCGGGCAAGCTCAGCCCGTTCTGGCGCGAAGCCGGGGCAGCCGTCATCTCGCCTTCCACGGGCTTCAACCGCCTGGCGTTCGAGGACCGTTTCGACGAGATCTTCTCCAGCCATGACGCCGTCTACTACAGCAGACTGCAGGTCGGCGCCAGCAACACCATCCACAGCGACCGCGACACCTCGCGCGAATACAAGGCGAACGACGCGCAGGCCGATTTCATCATGGAATACGGCGTGCCGGGCAAACCGGGCTACGACTACACCCGGCCTTTCGATTATTTCGTCTTCCAGGGCACGGCCTCCAGCGCCAACACCTTCGAGAACATCATGACGCGTGGTCTGCTGCTGGGAAAATCCTATGAAGTCGGCGACAGCTATCGTGGGCTCTGGGGCCTCTACGGCAGCTATGACTACATCTCGCCGCAGACTTACCGCGTGTCGAGCACGGCCTTGTCGCTCGGCACCACAGGCCAGCTCTGGCTCACCGACAAGGTTGCGCTGCAGGGGACGGCCATGGGCGGCATGGGCTACGCCGCCGTAGGCACGCTCAAAGGCCTGCGCGCAGAAGAGGATTACCACTATGGTGTCGCGCCGCAAGCACTGGCCGCCTTGCGCGTGATCTTCGGCAACCGGGCCTCGCTCGACATCACCGGCCGTGAATATTTCGTCACCGGCGTCGACGACGCCAACCGTGGCGGGCACGACAACATCCTGCGCGCCGATATCGCCTTCACCACACGCGTCGTCGGCAACCACGGCCTCAGCATCAAGTACCTGTGGAACCAGCGCGACGCCACCTATGATGCCTTGGGCGACCGCTCACAGATCACGGCCACGCTGGGTCTCTATTACACCTACCTTGGCGATGACGCCTTCGGCGCCGTCGACTGGCGCTGAACGCCTGGCGCTGAACGCCTGGCCACGCCACATCCAGTACGCGTGACGCAAGCGCTTGTATCCGTTGAGGTTTTTACCGAAATCCCATTTCTGCTAAAATAGCGGTTTTC
>CAMLMA010000010.1 GCA_946481065.1 uncultured Nitrosomonadales bacterium | reverse complement strand
TGGTCGGACTTGGCCTTGGCCACGCCAGCGGCCACGGTACCGATACCGGTCTCGGAGACCAGCTTGACGGAAACGTCGGCCTTGGGATTGGCGTTCTTGAGGTCATGGATCAGTTGCGCCAGATCCTCGATCGAATAGATGTCATGGTGCGGAGGCGGCGAGATGAGGCCGACACCGGGCACCGAGAAGCGCAGGCTGGCGATGTAGGGGCTCACCTTATGGCCCGGCAGCTGGCCGCCTTCACCAGGCTTGGCGCCTTGCGCCATCTTGATCTGGATCTGGTCGGCGTTGGCCAGGTATTCGGCGGTGACGCCGAAACGACCGGAAGCCACTTGCTTGATCTTGGAGCGCATGGAATCGCCAGCCTTGAGCGCGATATCCTTTTCGATCTTCTCGGCGCCGAGGACGCTAGCCATGCTGGTGTCGCTGGCGACCGGGATGAATCGCTTGGGATCTTCGCCACCTTCGCCGGTATTCGACTTGCCGCCGATACGGTTCATGGCGATGGCCAGGGTCGCGTGCGCCTCGGTCGAGATCGAGCCTAGCGACATCGCACCCGTGGCGAAGCGCTTGACGATCTCCTTGGCCGCTTCGACTTCCTCGAGCGGTACAGGCGAACCAGCCGGCTTGATATCGAACAGCCCACGCAGCGTCATGTGGCGCTTGGTCTGGTCGTTGATCAGCTTGGCGTATTCCTTATAGGTGTCGAACTGGCCGGAGCGCGTGGCATGCTGCAGCTTGGCGATGGAATCCGGCGTCCACATGTGCTCTTCACCGCGGATACGGAAGGCATATTCGCCGCCGGCATCGAGTGCGGCGGCCAGCACCGGGTCGTCGCCAAAGGCTGCGTCGTGCAGACGCACGCTCTCTTCAGCCACCTCATCGAGGCCGATGCCTTCGACATTGGTTGCCGTGCCGACGAAATACTGTTTCACGAACCGGCTGTTGAGGCCGACCGCTTCAAAGATCTGCGCACCACAGTAGGACTGATAGGTGGAGATGCCCATCTTGGACATGACCTTGTACAGGCCCTTGCCGATCGCCTTGACGAATTTCTTGCCGGCTTCTTTCGCATCGGTGCCATGCGCTGCTGCGAGTTCGCTGATGGTTTCGAAGGCGAGCCACGGGCAGACTGCTTCTGCACCGTAACCGCCAAGCAACGCAAAATGGTGGACTTCGCGTGCCGAACCGGTGTCGATGACGAGACCGGTGCTGGTCCGCAGACCCGCCTTGACCAGATGCTGATGCGTCGCGGAACAGGCCAATAGCGCAGGGATCGCCAGCCGTTCGGCGCTGACCTGGCGATCAGACAGGATCAACACGTTGAAGCCGTCATTGACGGCCTTTTCCGCGGCCTTGTTCAGGGCTTCGATAGCTGCTGCCATGTGCTGCTTGCCTTGCGCCACCGGGTAGGTGATGTCGAGCGTCAGGGCGCGGTAGCGATTCTGCGTCAGGGTGTCGATGGCTTTGAGCTGTTCCAGCTCGTCCAGCGTCAGCACTGGCTGGCTGGCCTCCAGACGCAACGGTGGATCAGTCTCGTCGATGCCGAGCAGGTTGGGCTTGGGACCGATGAAGGTCACCAGCGACATGACCAGCTCTTCGCGGATCGGGTCGATCGGCGGGTTGGTCACCTGCGCGAACAGCTGCTTGAAATAATTGTAGAGCTGCTTGGGCTTGTTGGAGAGCACAGGCAGCGCACTGTCGTTACCCATGGAGCCGGAGGCCTCTTCGCCATTGGCGATCATCGGCTGCAGGATGAACTTGATGTCTTCCTGGGTATAGCCAAAGGCCTGCTGCACGTCGAGCAGGCTGGCGGCCAGTTCCGGCTTGCGTTCGACCTTGGGCAGGTCACCGAGGAAGTAACGCGACTTCTCGATCCATTGCTTGTAGGGCTTGGCTTCAGCCAACTGCTGCTTGACTTCGGCATCATCGATGATGCGGCCCTGTTCCATGTCGATGAGCAGCATCTTGCCCGGCTGCAGGCGCCATTTCTTGATGATGCGTTCCTGCGGGAAGGTCAGCACACCCATCTCGGAGGCCATCATGACGTGGTCATCGTCGGTCACCAGGTAGCGGGCCGGACGCAAACCGTTACGGTCCAGCGTGGCACCGATCATGCGGCCATCGGTGAAAGCTACGGCAGCAGGGCCGTCCCAGGGCTCCATCAGAGCGGCATGATATTCATAGAAGGCGCGGCGCTGCTCATCCATCAGCGGATCGGAAGACCAGGCTTCCGGGATCAGCATCATCATGGCGTGCGGCAGCGAGTAGCCACCGGCAACGAGCAGTTCGAGCGCATTGTCGAAACAGGCGGAATCAGACTGGCCGTCAGCGATCAGCGGCCAAACCTTGTCCAGGTCTTCGCCCAGCAGTTCGGAGCGCATCGCCGCGTGGCGCGCGGCCATCCAGTTGACGTTACCCTGCATGGTGTTGATCTCGCCATTGTGGGCGATCATGCGGAAGGGATGCGCCAACTCCCATGCCGGGAAGGTGTTGGTGGAGAAACGCTGGTGCACCAGCGCCAGGGCAGAGACCATGGTCTCGTCCTGCAGGTCCTGGTAATAGGTGCCGACCTCGTTGGCCAGCAGCATGCCCTTGTAGACGATGGTGCGGCTCGACAGCGAAGGGATGTAGAACTGACAGGCATCCTCGATCTTCAGGGCACGCACCGCGTGCTCGATGCGCTTGCGGATGACGAACAGCTTGCGTTCGAAGGCATTCTGGTCGGCGGCTGCGCTGGCAATGAACACCTGGCGCATGACCGGCTCGACTGCGCGGGCGGCGTCAGCGATGTTGCTGTTGTCGCGCGGGACATCGCGCCAGCCCAGCAGGGTTTGCGCCTCTTCGTGTACGACTCGGGCGATGACGGATTCACAGGCTTCGCGACCGTTGCGCGACTGCGGAAGCGAGACCATGCCGACGGCATAATGGCCGACCTCTGGCAAGGTGATGCCTTGTTTGGCCGCTTCCTTGCGCATGAAGGCATCGGGCATCTGGATCAACATGCCGGCGCCGTCGCCGAGCTTGGGGTCGTAACCGGTCGCGCCGCGATGCGTCAGGTTGGCAAGGATCTGCAAGCCGTTACGAACGATGTCGTGGCTTTTCTTGCCCTTGATATGCGCGATGAAGCCGACGCCACAGGCGTCATGTTCGTTGGCAGGGTTATAGAGCCCCTGTTGATCGGGCTTGCCTTGTGCTTCTGGCGATTGTGCTTGCATTACCAATGTATTTACCTATCCATCCCTCGACCCCTGTACTGCCGCGCCAACCGAGGGTGTTGGCGGGGTTTCGAACATCGTTCTGGCCAAATTCGGCGCAGGCCATGAAATATTTAGCGGAACCTTCAATGTTACCGTCAAAAGGTTATGAGTTCAATCACATAGACGCATTTTTCATGCCGCAAGCCCGTAAACTGGTCGCGTTTCAGTGCAGCTTGCCGGCAAACACCTTTTTCGCGGCGGCGATCGTCTTCTCGATGTCGAGATCGGTATGTGCGGCGGACACGAAACCCGCTTCAAAAGCGGAGGGCGCCAGATAGATGCCTTCGTCCAGCATGCCATGGAAGAAGCGATTGAAGGCTTCCTTGTCCGACTGCATGACTTCGTCATAGCTGGTTGGGCAACGCGCGCTGAAATAGAGGCCGAACATGCCGCCGACATGCTGCGCGCTGAAGGCCACACCGGCTTCACGAGCCGCTGCCGCCAGGCCATCGACCAGCTTGCCGGTCTGTGCGCTAAGTCTTTCGTGGAAACCCGGCACCTGGATCAGCTTGAGCGTCGCCAGGCCGGCAGACACGGCCACCGGATTGCCGGACAGCGTACCGGCCTGGTACACCGGCCCCAGTGGCGCCAGGCAATGCATGATGTCATGGCGACCGCCGAAAGCACCGACCGGCAAGCCGCCGCCGATGACCTTGCCCAGCGTAGTGAGGTCCGGGGTGATGCCATAGAGCTGTTGCGCGCCGCCGAGTGCGACACGGAACCCGGTCATCACTTCGTCGAAGATCAACACCGCGCCATGCTTGGTGCACTGGTCGCGCAATACTTGCAAGAAGCCGTTCTGCGGGACGATGAGGTTCATGTTGCCGACGACCGGTTCAACGATGACGCAGGCGATCTCACTGCCGATCTGCGCGAACAGTTGCTCGACCGCGGCATTGTCGTTGTAAGGCAGCGTCAAGGTGTGCGCGGCGAGTTCCGGTGGCACGCCTGCCGAGCTTGGCTGGCCGAACGTGAGCGCGCCGGAACCGGCTTTGACCAGCAGCGAGTCGGCATGGCCGTGATAACAGCCTTCGAATTTCAGGATCTTGTTGCGGCCGGTGTAGCCACGCGCCAGGCGGATGGCGCTCATGGTGGCCTCGGTACCGGAACTGACGAGCCGTACCTGCTCCATGCTTGGTACGAGCTCGATGATGCGTTCTGCCATCTCCAGCTCGAGTGCCGTCGGCGCGCCGAAGGACAGGCTGTTCTCGGCCGCAGCCTGCACGGCTTGAATCACCTCAGGGTGCGCATGACCAAGGATCATCGGCCCCCAGGAACCGATGTAGTCGATGTATTCCTTGTCGTCCTCGTCCCACAGGTGCGCGCCGAGGCCACGCTTGAAGAATACCGGCGTGCCGCCGACGGAGCGGAAGGCACGGACCGGTGAGTTGACGCCGCCCGGGATCAGGCGCTGGGATCGTTCGAAGAGCTGCTGGTTACGTGAGGTCATGATGGCCTTGCTGAAAAAGTTAGTGGCTATTGGGAATGCTGAAACTGCTGAACGATCGCGCGGATATCGGCACTATTCCAGAGCGCGCCGATGACTGCAACCGCATCGGCGCCAGCGCTGAAAGCCAGCCCGGCGTTGTCGGGCGTGATGCCGCCGATGGCGACAGTCGGCAAGCCGAGCTCGCCCTTGGCGCGCGTGAAAAGCTGCAGGTCTGCGCGGGGCGCGGCAGGCTTGGTCGCAGAGGGGAAGCAGGCGCCGAAGGCGACGTAATCCGCCCCATGCGTTTTGGCCGCGACGGCCAGTTCGAAACGGTCATAGCACGAAGCCCCGAGAAGCTTGTCTGGGCCAAGGCGTTCGCGCGCTGCGCCCAGACTGCCGTCGGTCTTGCCCAGATGCACGCCGTCAGCATCGATGGCGAGACAGAGCTTGATATCGTCATTGATGATGAAGGTCGCACCGTGGTGGTGGCAGCGCGGCAATATTGCCTGTGCCTGCGCGATGCGCAGGCGGGAATCGGCCTGCTTGTTACGGTATTGCAGCAGCTTGACGCCGGCATCCAGCGCCTGCTCCACCAGCCGCAACAACTTCGCCGTATCCGGCTCGTCCGGCGTCAGCGCGTAAAGGCCGTTAATTCTTCCGCGCGTCATCTTCTTCATCCCTCGCCCAGAACAGGCGATCCGGGATGAACTGGCCCATGCCCGGACGGAATGCGTGCTTGAGCGACTGCCAGGTATAGTCCTGCGCTTCGGCGATGGCTTCCTCGATGCTCAAACCATGTGCGACACAGGCGGCGATGGCCGAGGTCAGCGTGCAGCCGGAGCCGTGATAGCTGCCGGGCAGGCGCTCGCACTTGAATGTCTGGATGATGCCACGCTCGCCGTACAGGGTATTGATGACTTCCGCGGTGCGCTCGTGGGTGCCGGTGATCAGCACATATTCCGAGCCCATGGCCAGCAAGCGGTCTGCGACTTCCTCCAGCGAGGCGTTCTCGGCTTCGTCGGAATCGTCGTCGTGAAAAGCGAGGCGGCGCGCCTCGAGGCTATTGGGCGTGATGAGTGTCGCCTGCGGCAAGAGCAGGTCGATCATCGCTGCCTGCATCTCGTCGTTGGCCAGCTCATCGCCACGGCCGGAGGCCAGTACCGGGTCGATGAGCAGGGGGGTATCCGGGTAATCGGCCATGATCTCCGCGATCACGGCGATGTTCTCGACGCTGCCCAGCATGCCTAGCTTGAAGGCGGAGACCTGCATGTCCTCCAGGATGGTGCGTGCCTGGTCGTTGACCCAGTCGGCATCGCATACCATGACGTTATCGACGCCCACAGTGTCTTGCACCGTGACGGCGGTGACGACCGAAAGCGGATGGCAGCCGATACTGGCCAGGGTCAGGATATCGGCCTGCAAACCGGCGCCGCTGCTGGGGTCGGTCGCGGCGAACGTCATGACGGTAGGGGGCATCAGATTCATAATGAGATTCTCAGCACGAGACACTTATGGCATGGGCCATGCGACTTAGTTCATGGCTGCGAGTGCTGTGGGCGCGATGTAATTTGGAATATGCTATTTTAACGCAATTCACCTTCTCGATAATAAAAGGTCTCTGGCAAATGAAAACCTGGATGTGCAATATCTGCGGCTGGATCTACGATGAAGCGAAAGGCTGTCCCGAGGACGGCATCGCACCCGGAACGCGTTGGGAAGACGTACCTCCGAACTGGACCTGTCCGGAATGCGGGGCGCGCAAGGAAGATTTCGAGATGGTGGAGATCTGACGGACTGAAGTAGTGGAGCGGGCGACGGGAATCGAACCCGCGTATCGAGCTTGGGAAGCTAGCGTTCTACCATTGAACTACGCCCGCAATGCCGCCATTCTACGCAGTTCGCCACTCGACTGGCAAACCTGCCGCGTAGTCTTTGCATCTGTTGTCAGCCCATACCTACACCTGATTCAGCCTGATGCCGACTGTCCTGCGCGTTCTTGCCGATTAAGATGAGCCCATGGTCGATCGTGATCGCACGATACAGACCGGACACTCACCTGATATCGAAAAGGAGTACATGATGAACTGGGACCAAATCGAAGGTAACTGGAAGCAATTCAAGGGCAAGGTACATCAACAGTGGGGCAAGCTCACCGATGACCAGCTCGAAGAGATCAAGGGTAATCGCCAGATGCTGTCGGGCAAGATCCAGGAGATGTATGGCGTGACCAAGGAAGAAGCGGAAGAACAGATCGACCGCTTCAACAAGGCTTGTCACTGAGCCACGCTCAACGCTCAGCGATATTGCTCAAATCTCCATCGCGATTCCAAAGGCCACCCGCGGGTGGCCTTTTTTTACGCGATTGAGTCGTATCTAGTCGGCGAAGCGGCGGCCGACACTGATGGCATAGGCCGCAGGCCGTGCCATGAGGATCGGATCGTTGCTGGGCGCGATGCCATCCGTCAGGATCAGGGGATTGAACGCCAGCTTCTTTTCCACCGCGGCGGAATCGTCGGCGACGGATTTCAGCGTCAGGACGCCCAGCTCGATCTGTGGGCGGCTGTCGGGCCAGACCACCGTCGCGTCATCGATCACATCGCCTTTCTCAGCCAGTTGTACCGCGATACGGAATTTGGCCGGGCCTTGCGCCAATCGTGACTTCAGTTCCTCCGACAGATAGTTCGGTGCAGCCGCGCTCGCTTCAGTCTCGCTCAGCGCTTTGTCTCCTGCCAGCGGCGTGATGCGGTAACGACCATAACGCTGCTCGCCCTTGGCGTTGGTGAACTGGAAGGCATTGACGCCGAAATAGGACTGGGTCGTGTAACTGGCCGGCGGCGGTTTGGGGATGCTGACGAATTTTTGTGCCGCCGGATGCGCTGCCAGGAATTGCTCAATGGGCGTCGGCTTGGATGCGTTCGGGCCAGTAGCGGCGATCGCGCTCAGCAAGCCAAGGAAGTCTTCTGGGGTGGCGGCGGGGAATGCGTTGACGCTGATGCTGACGATATCGGTATAGCTGCCATCTGGTAACTGGAAGCGGATGGCGATGCCACGCGGATTGGCATTGGGATTGGTATCAGGGATATCCGGCACGCCAGTGGCATTGGAAAAACGCACGGTCACAGGGGTCTCTGCCTGCTGCAAATGCGCAGCCTTGCTCAGGCTGGCGGCTGCGGGCGCCGGCGTGAAGGTGCCGGTGGCGACGATGCCTTTTGCGTGGTTGGCGCGGAAACCCTTGTGCGGCCCCTGCGCCAGCGTGGTCATGACGTCGACGATCTGTTCGACGACCGGTTTGTCGCTGGCGGATTCCGCCGCAGGCGCGGGAAATGCCAGCAGCAGGGAGGCGCACATGGCGCCTACGCGGAAAATATGATGGGAAGGGCGCATGATGTTCCTCGACAGGTTGAAGGATGATTTCAGAAAGCAAGACGGTACTGGTCGCCAGTTTTTGTCCTGGGCCGACGATTGTCAACCATCAATATGACAAATCGTCCGGTGGCCGGGACATGCCGACGAGCGATTGGCCTTATTCTCGCAACCCACGTAAAATAAAGGCTTTCGTGCTCACCTAAAATCCAGATTCGGCAGCGACGCGTGATCCAGCTCATCATCAACGGTAACCCCCGACAATTCGACACCTCACGACTCAATGTCGCTGAACTGGTCGACAAGCTCGGTCTCACTGGCAAGCGCCTTGCGATCGAGTGTAACGGCGAGATCGTGCCGCGTAGCCAGTTCGCCGAGTCGCCCTTGCATGATGGCGACAAGCTGGAGATCGTGGGCGCAGTCGGAGGCGGTTAATCAATGCATACACTTACTATCGCGGGTAACACCTATCAATCGCGTCTGCTGGTCGGCACCGGCAAGTACAAGGATTTCGCCGAAACGCGCGCGGCGATCGACGCCAGCGGCGCTGAGATCGTGACGGTGGCTATCCGGCGTACCAATATCGGCCAGAACGCTGGCGAACCTTCACTGCTGGATTACCTGCCGCCGGACGAGTTCACCTACCTGCCGAATACCGCCGGTTGCTACACCACCGACGATGCGGTGCGTACCCTTAGGCTCGCACGCGAACTGCTGGATGGGCACAAGCTAGTCAAGCTGGAGGTGCTGGGCGATCCCAATACGCTCTATCCCAATGTGGTGGAGACCTTGCGCGCCGCCGAGATCCTGGTCAAGGATGGGTTCGACGTCATGGTCTACACATCAGACGACCCCATCATCGCCAAGCAGCTGGAGGAGATCGGCTGCTGTGCCGTCATGCCGCTGGCTTCACTGATCGGCTCCGGCATGGGTATTCTCAATCCTTGGAATCTGCAGATCATCATCGAGAACGCCAAGATCCCGGTGCTGGTCGATGCCGGGGTCGGCACCGCTTCCGACGCTGCCATCGCCATGGAGCTGGGCTGTGACGGAGTGCTCATGAACACCGCCATCGCTGGCGCGCGTGACCCGGTGCTCATGGCAAGCGCCATGCGCAAGGCGATCGAGGCAGGCCGCGAATCCTTCCTCGCCGGCCGTATGGCGAAAAAGCTCTATTCCGCGACGCCGAGTTCCCCGACGACGGGGCTCATCTCTTGAAAGCCGCCTGATGCCAACGCACAAGCGCTATGAATTCTCTGTCTCGGTGGAAACTGCTTTCGTGGCGGATCAGTCCGATGTGGACCAGAACCGCTACGTGTTCTCGTACAACATCACCATCACCAATACCGGGACCGTCCCGGCGCAACTCATCAGTCGCCATTGGGTCATTACCGATGCTGCCGGCACCGTACAGGAAGTCCGCGGTCTCGGCGTGGTCGGCGTACAGCCCTTGCTGAAGCCGGGCGAACAGTTCGAATACAGCAGCGGCACCGTGATCAACACACCGGTCGGCACCATGCACGGCAGCTATCACATGACGGCTGAGGACGGTACCCAGTTCGATACAGAGATCGCGCCATTCACGTTATCCATGCCGCGAGTACTGCATTGAATATGCGGACTGTCCTCGTGTTGCGCGCACTTTGCCTCTCCGGCGCCCTGCTGTTGTCGGCCTGCGGCGGAGAGAAGGCGATCAAGCCGGAAGCGGCTTCCGAACCGGCGAAGACAGTCACGCGCGAAACACCCTGCCATTGTCCAAAGCCGGTCGAGTATCCCCCGATCTATCTGCCGGACACCCAGAAACCGGCCATCTCAGGTAAACCAGAAGTGCCCAGCGGACCGGATTACAGCATGCTCAAGCCAGGGCGCTGGGAAGACCTGGAAGGGATAGACGAGGACGACCTCAGCCAGGCGTGGGCTGCATGGCAACAAAGCTGTTCGACGCTGCGTAACAAGCAGCCATGGCAAGCTGCCTGCGAAGCCGCTAGCGCAGTGGACAGCCATGATCAGGCCGCGATCCAGCAATATTTCAGGACCTATTTTTCCGTCTATCAGACCACCAATGCCGACGGTAGCGATACCGGCCTCATCACTGGCTACTATGAGCCGTTGCTGCATGGCAGCCGTGTCAGGACAGAGCGTTATCGCTATCCACTGTATGGCCGGCCGGACGATCTCATCACCGTGGATCTGGGCAGCATTTATCCGGAACTGGCCAACAAGCGCGTGCGCGGCCGCCTGACCGGCAACCGGCTGGTACCGTACTACGACCGCGGGCAGATCGAAGTCGAGCCGTCGCCTTTGCAAGGTTCGGAATTGTTATGGGTGGACGACATCATCGATCTATTCTTTCTGCAGATCCAGGGCTCAGGTGTCATCGTCCTCGACAACGGCGAGCAGGTCCATGTGGGCTATGCCGATCAGAACGGCCAGTCATATCAGTCCATCGGGCGATTGCTGATCCAGCGCGGTGAACTCACCGCTGACAAGGCTTCGATGCAGGGCATCAAGAACTGGGGGCGCAACAATCTCGACAAACTGCGTGACCTGCTCAACAGTAATCCCAGCTATGTCTTCTTCCGCGAATTGCCGACAGGTCTGCCCGGGCCGTTGGGTGCACTCGGTGTACCGATCCTCGCAGAACGTGCCGTGGCCATCGATCCACGCTTCATCCCGCTGGGTGCACCCGTATTCCTGGCGACCACATACCCCAACAGCAGCCGTCCATTGAACCGCCTGATGATGGCGCAGGATACCGGCGGCGCCATCAAGGGCGGCGTACGGGCTGACTTCTTCTGGGGGGCGGGTAACGACGCCGGTAAGCTGGCTGGCGCCATGAAACAGCCGGGCAGGATCTGGGTCTTGTTACCGAAGGAATTCCCGTTACCGGTTGCGAAAAGATAGCTGGTGAGCGAAGGGGCGGTATCAATGAAAACGGGAGCCTAGGCTCCCGTTTCATGTCGTAGCAATGCTAAAAGATTAGCGATTGCAAACGTACATGGTAACTTCAAAACCGAAACGCATTTCGGTAGCAGCTGGCTTGGTCCACATAGTCGTATCTCCTTTCTTAGATTTTGATTCGTTCTGCTCGCGCTAGAAAGCATTTGCATCACGTGTGATGTAATGTAACGGTAGCGCAGGCATTAACCACTGCCCAAAGTCATGAAAACCCTCTAATGATTTTCATGAGATTGAGAACGACGACCATGCCAATCCAGCCCGCTTAGTAGCCCTTGTTCTTCTCTGCCGAGTCTTCGATGGCCTCGCCACCCTTCTGGATATCCTTGCCTGCACCACTCATGGTGTTGCAAGCGGACAACAGCAACATCATCGAAGTCAACACGACATAAGCTAATTTCCGGTACATGTTTCGCACTCCTTCTTATCAGTCAAAATAGGTCGAGAACGCTAATAATCTACCCAGCCTGAGCGGCCAGTGGGCTCGGACGTTGACTGAAATCCATGTAGGCCGTGGCTGACACGTACCAGTCCTATCGGGGACTGGTCGATTGTGGGCAGTCACTGGACATCCCACTCACGGCGCACGCGGCATCTTCCGGGTCTGGCTATAACGTAGCAGCGACAGGCTGCCGATCGCCAGTAGCACTACGGCGCCTACGATCATGGTCGAATCCACTACCGAGACGCCCTGCTTGTCGAGCAAGGTATAGAACCCGATCATGAGCAGCATGCAGCCATTCTCGAAGAAGTTCTGGATGGCGATGGCATGACCGGCGCCGACGGTTTCATGACCGCGCTCCTGAAGCAAGGCGTTCAACGGCACCACATAGAAGCCCCCGCAAGCGCCAGTCAATATGAGCAACAGGATCGCCAGGTAGAGGTGATCGACGAATGCGAACGCCATGATCAGGCCGCCGATGAGGATACCGGCCGGCAGGGCACGATTGACGGTCTTGAGGCTGACGAAGCGGGCCGCTGCGGCTGCGCCTAGCGCGATGCCGATGGCGACAACGCCGCTCAGGTTGGCCGCCATGCTCAGTGCCGCGGCATCGTCCCTGATCAGAAGCGCCGCTGGCACCCAGGCCACCAGCAGGAAGCGCAGTGTGCTGCCGGCACCCCAGAACACGCTGGTACCGAGTAGCGTGAAACGAGCATCTCTATTACCCAGCAGGCTGCGCAGGGCATGCCAGAAGTCACTGAACAGCACGGGCACGGAGAAGTGCGTGAGCGGATGTGCTGGTGGCAAGCGCGGGATCAGCAAATTGGCGACCATCGCCAGCAGGTAGCACGTCGCGATGCTGGCCAGCGCCGTATTGACCGAGTGCGCAGCCAGCCAGCCGCCGACGATCGCGCCGAGCAGGATGGCGACGATGGTCGAGCCTTCCATCATGCTGTTGGCCTTGACCAGCTTTTCTGGCCCGACCAGTTCGCTCAGGATGCCGTATTTTGCTGGCGAATATGCGGCGGCTCCCAGCCCCACCATCCCGTAGGCAAGCAGGGGGTGCAGACCGACCAGCATGGCGCATGCGCCGATGAGCTTCAGGCTGTTGGCGATGAGCATGACCCGGCCTTTGGGTAGTGTGTCGGCAAATGGCCCGACAAAAGGTGCCAGCAGGATGAAGGCGATGACGAAGAACTCCTGCAGCATCGGGATCTGCCAGCCAGGTGCCGCCTGGGATTTGAGCAAGGCGATGGCGGCGAACAGTAAGGCATTATCGGCGAGCGCCGAGACGAACTGTGCGGTCAGTACAGCGACCATGCCTCTTGAGAACAGCGAATGCGATATCTTCATGGATTCCCCTTATGCGTTTTCTGCCAACTGCTTCAATTGGACGTAATCGATCTTGCCGGTACCAAGCAGCGGCAACTCCTTGACCTTGACGATCTTGCGCGGCACCGCGAGCTCTGGCGCGCCCAGCGTTCTGGCAGCAGCCTGCAAGGATTCTCGTGTCAAAGACGCATGCGTCGTGAAGAGTACGATGCTCTCGCCACGCTGAGCGTCGACTTGCGTGGTCGCGGCTTGCTGCGTATCAGGGGATGCGGCGTTGGCGATCTGTTCCACGGTTTCCAGCGAGACCATCTCGCCTGCGACCTTGGCGAAGCGTTTGACACGCCCCCGGATATGCACAAAACCATGCATATCGATCTCCACGATATCGCCGGTGTCGTACCAGCCGTCGGCTGGGCGTTGCAGTACGCCCGGCGCGTCATACAGGTAATAGCCGAGCATCACGTTCGGACCCTTCACTGACAACCGGCCGCCGTGCTCGATGCCAGGCACGGATTCCAGCCTGGGTTGAAGCCCAGGTAACAGCGGACCGACGCTGCCGACCAGATTCGCCATCGGCGTATTGACTGCCAGCACAGGCGCACATTCGGTGCTGCCGTACCCTTCCAGGATGCGAATGCCAAACTTGTCCATCCAGGCCTTGCGTACCTCGTCATTGAGCTTTTCGGCGCCGGCGACCACATAGCGCAGCTTGTAGAAATCGTAGGGGTGAGCGAACTTGGCGTAATTGCCGAGGAAGGTGCTGGTGCCGAACAGCACTGTGCAGCCCCGATCGTAGATGACCTCGGGGATGACGCGGTAATGCAGGGGCGAAGGATATAGGAACAATTTGCTGCCGGTGACCAGCGGCATGATGCCGCCGCAAGTGAAGCCAAAGGCATGGAACAGCGGCAGCGCGATCATGAACTTGTCGGTTGGCGAGAAATCGATGACCGCACGGATCTGCGCGATATTCGCAAGGATGCCGCGATGCGAATGCACCACGCCCTTGGGTTTGCCTTCAGAACCTGAGGTGAAGAGGATGACGGCCGCCTGATCCGGCGTCACGTTGCGTGTCGCTATCCGCGGCAACCACAAGGCATAGCCCATGAGCCAGAGTTTGTCACGGAGGCTGAATCGGCTTCGCAGGTCTTCCAGATAGACGAGTTCGACATCTTGCAAGGCAGCCACCGTATCGGCGAGTTTCGCTGCCTCGACGAATTGGCGTGAAGTGATGATGGTCTTAACCTTGGCGGCGGTACATGCGTTCTGCAGACCGGCGGTGCCTGCCGTGTAATTCAGCATCGCCGGCACACGCTGCATGGCGCTCATGCCGAAGATCAGGCAGACGGTATTCGACACATTCGGCATGAGTAGACCGACGGCTTCGCCTGGCGCACTGATCTTTTCCACTAGCCGGCCGAGTGCCAGGCTCTTTTTCAGCAGCTCGCCGTAGCTCTCTTCGACTTGCCGCATATCTTCCACCAGTCGGGTTTTGCGGCCATGGACACTGATCGCATCAAGGAACGCGCTGAACAGCGTTTGCACCGGCTGTGACTGGAACAGCATCTCCTGCATCGTGCGGCGCATCGCTTCGCCTGCCATGCGCCGCCGCTGTTTGGCGGTGGCGGCCTGTGGCATGGCGATGCCGGTGGCGGGCAGGATGGACAAGGTCACCTTGGGGAAAAGCTTGTGCGGATAATCACCTGACAAGCGGCTGAAGTAAGAGCGGGCAGCACCATCAAGCCGCACCGGCAGGATCGCAGCGCCGGTCTTGGCGGCGACGAAGCCCGGACCGTCATAGACTTTCATGAGGCTACCGGTTTGGGTGATGCGACCTTCCGGAAAGATCACGACGTTCTCGCCGGATTCCAGTAGCTTGATGACTTTCTTCATCGCCAGCGGGCTGGTCGGGTCGACCGCCAGATATGGCGTCAGACGCAGGATCTGGCGAAACAGCCAGCTATTGAGGACCGTCGTATGCACCACGAACGTGGCACGCACCGGCAGGAATAAGCCAAGCAGCAGGCCATCGAGAAAGGATTCGTGATTGGCGATGACCAGCAGACCGCGCTGGTCAGGCACATTGGATTTTCCGAGCACTTCGATACGGAACAGCAGTTTGCTTATTATTTTTAATAACGATGCCACCATGGCGACTCCCTATATTTGTGTTTTTATGTAGTCCAGCACGCATTGCAGGCCATCGATCATCGTGTCTTTATCAAGCCAGAAATAAACCTCCTTGCCGACTTTCTCGCTCTGTAAGACCCCACCGTGTTGTAGCACTTTCAGGTGATGCGTGACCGCCGTGCGGCTGAGTACAGAAGCCGCGACGATCTGACCGATGTTGAGACGCTCTCCCGGTTCGAATGCCAGCAGGATGCGCTGACGATGTTCGTCGCCGAGGGCGACGAACAGGTCGGAAACCTCTTTCCATGCTTGCGGGATCTGCTTGAGCGTCTTCATAACTAAATAATTAGTTATTTAGTTATATTGTGTCAATAAATTTTTTTCATCTGGGGATGGGGATTCGCTAATATGCCTGACTCATCAGGATTTCACCGGAATGGCATTGAGCGAACAGAAGCAGATCGGGGAGTTGCATGCGCTAATCCAGCAGCAGGGGTTCTGCTTCGCCGCCGGGGCGCAGATGCGCGGCTGGCTCGCCGGGCCTGAGGCGATTCGAGACTGGGCGGCATTCGCCGATAGCTGGAACGGCATGCCACTGGATCTGTACATGGCCGATGGTGGTCGCTACCGCCGCCGGCGATACGCCACGTTCAGCGCAATAGCCGGTATCCCCGGCATCCGGCTCGAACCGCACCAGCCGCATTACCAGAGCCTGGATTACAACCCGCTGAATGGGGGTATCGCCCGTGAATTCGAACCCATTCCAGGCGATATCACGACAGGCGCGACCCTGACCTCGGTACTGAGTTTCTGCCATGAAGTATTCAGCGGTCTGCAACCACAGGCACACTGGCATATCGAATGCCATCAGTTCCGGATCGAAGCGCATCAGGGCGAATCAGGCAAACCCACACCGGAAGGCGTGCACCGTGACGGTGTCGACTATGTGCTGGTGATGATGGTGCGACGGGTCAACATCTCCAGCGGCACCACCACCATGCATGGTCTGGACCGTGCATTACTCGGCAGCTTCACGCTCGAACAGCCGCTCGACAGCGCTATCGTGGACGATCGCCGTTGCCTGCATGGCGTGACGCCAGTCGAACAGATCGTGGCCGATCAGCCGGCCTACCGCGACGTGCTGGTCGTGACCTTCAGAAACATCGCTGGCTAGCCGCGCACGAAACCCGGCGCGGCGCCGGAGACTCAGGCCCAGCGGGGGATGACAACACCGTTCTCGGCCATGAAGACGGCTCGGGCCAGACCGCGGAAGATGCCATGCTCGACCACGCCCGGTGTGCTGTTCAGCAAGTCGTCGAGCGTGGCGGCGTCAAGCCTGGGCTCGAAGGCCACATCGAGGATCCAGCTGCCATGCGAACTGACGGCCGGCTGCCCTTCCTTCATGCGTAAGGTGACCTTGCCCCCTGCCTGTTCCAGGCTGCGCTTCACCAGTTGCCACGCGAAAGCGGGTACTTCGACCGGGATAGGATATTTTTCACCGATCCGGCTGACCAGCTTGCTTTGATCGACCAGCACGATGAACTGACCGCAGGCTTTCGCCAGGAGCTTCTCTTTCACTAGGTCAGCGCCTCGACCCTTGAGCAAAGTCATGTCAGGCGTCACCTCGTCGGCCCCGTCGACATACAGATCCAGATGCGTGATCTCGGCGATATCCACCAGCGACAGGCCGAGCTCCCCGGCCTTTGCTGCACTCGCCGCCGAACTCGAAACCACCTTGAGGTCGAGCTTCTCCTGCCGCATGCGTGCGGCGATCGCCTCGATGAAAAGGTCTGCCGTCGAGCCGGTGCCCAGCCCTACCAGCATGCCGTTTTCGACATGCTTTGCAGCTTCAGTCGCGACTAGTTGTTTATCGTTCATGATGTTTCCTCCTTGCAAGGTGTGGCGTGAACCACGAAAAGCGCTCGGAACGCCGGGATGACAGGGTATCCGCTTGATTTCGCATCGTCATCTTTCATGCCAATCATGGCAAAATAAGACTATATTGTGCGTATGCATGCGATTGAAAATTAAATCGCTAGAACATCGGGGAGAGGATGCCCGTCTGTCGGTGATAAATGATCGACCACGAGGCTTAGATAATGTTCTGCTCAGGTCCAGACAAGGTCTGTCAGCAAGCGGACAACGCCCGGCAACTGCCGGCCGCTGAACACCTCTCTGTTACCGTGCTTCGTGGCTTGTGCATCCTGATCCTGTGCATGGGGGCGTTTTTCAGCGCCTCAGCGTTAGCCGCCGAGCGGCCCATCAACCTTCATCTCAAGTGGTATCACCAGTTCCAGTTTGCCGGCTACTACGCCGCCGTGTCGCAAGGCTATTATCAGCAAGAAGGGCTGAACGTGCATCTCGTCGAGGGCGGCGCTGGTAAGCACGCACTCAAGGCCATGCTCGATGGCCAGGCGGAATATGCCATCACCGATGCCGAAGTGGTGCTGGACCGTTTGCAGGGCAAGCCTATCGTCGCCATCGCCGCCATCTTCCAGCATTCCCCTTACATCATCCTGAGCCGGGCCGACAGAGGGATCCGTACCGTCGATGACCTGCTCGGCAAGAAAGTCATGTTCGAGGATGGCCAGGGCGGCGTACAGTTCCGCGCCGTTCTGCTACGTGAGGGTTTGCGTGTCGATGACGTCAAGGCGATTCCGCATAGTTGGAACCTGCAGGACCTGATCGACGGCAAGGTCGATGCCATGTCGGCCTATGCGACGGCAGAGCCCAACCAGATGCGCGCCAGAGGGGTCAAACCGGCGATACTGCAAGGCAAGGATTACGGGATCGATTTCTACGGCGATACGCTGATCACCACCGAGCACGAGGTCAACGATCATCCGCAGCGGGTCGAGGCGATGTTGCGCGCTACGCGCAAGGGCTGGGAATACGCGCTGAGTCATCCGGACGAGATCATCGATGACATCCTGCGGATGCCGGGTGCGCGGGAACGCGGCCTCAGCAAGGAGATCCTGCACCAGGAATATGAAGCCATGCGGCCTTATATCCTGTCCGATGTGGTCGAGATCGGCCACATGAATCCGGGGCGCTGGCAGCATATCGCAGATGTCTTTGCCGATCTGGGCGAAGTGCCGAAGGACTACTCCCTGGAAGGCTTCCTCTATCTGCCTGAAGCGGCCCGTCAGGCCAAGCTGCTGCATTGGGCGGTCGGCACCATGCTCAGCATCGCATTCGTCATCACCGTGATCGTGCTCTGGAACCTGCAGATGCGTCGCAGCGTCAAGCGGCATACCGCCGAACTTCAGGATGAAGTGGCCCAGCGCCTGCGTGCCGAACAAGCGCTTCATGCCAGCGAGCAGATGGTGCGCCTGACCTTCGATACCGCGGCTGCCGGCATCGCCATGAGTACGCTGGATGGTCGCACGGTGCTTGCCAATCCTGCCTATTGCGAGATCGTCGGTTACACGGAAGCGGAACTGCACGACATCGATCAACTGGACATCACGCACCCGGACGACGTGATCGAGAACACACAACTGCTCAACGACCTGCTGTCGGGCAAGATCGAAGCGTTCGTCATCCAGAAACGCTATATCCGCAAGAACCGCAGCACGGTCTGGGTCAAGGTCAGCGTCTCGTTATTGCGCCATGCCGACGGCACGCCCGCCAACCTGATCCGCGTGGTCGAGAACATCGAGCAGCAGAAGCAGCTGGAAACATTCAAGACCATCCAGAACACCATCCTTGAGCACATCGCCCAAGGCGCAAGGTTGAAGTCAGTGCTCACATCACTGGTGGAAATGGTGGAAGCGCAGTATCCCCAGTGCCTCTGCTCCGTGCTGCTGCTAGACGACAAGCAATGCCTGCGCACCGGCGCCTACTCGCGCCTGCCGGACGCATACATGCAGGCGCTGGACGGCGTCATGATCGGCTCGGGCGTCGGCTCGTGCGGCACGGCTGCCTTCGAGAAGCGCCGCGTGGTGGTCAGCGATATCGCCAAAGATCCCTTATGGAAGAATTACCGCGGACTGGCGGGCAAGTTCGGCCTCAAGGCCTGCTGGTCGGTACCTATCCTGTCGTCGAAAAAGGACGTGCTCGGGACGTTTGCCGTTTATTCACAGACAGTGCACATGCCGGATACGCAAGAGCTGGATCTGCTGAGTTCATCATCCCATCTGGCCGGGATCGCCATCGAACGCCACCTGGCAGAAGACCACCTGCGCCTGCTGGAGAACAGCATCGCTACGCTCAATGACATCGTGCTGATCTCCGAGGCGGAGCCGTTCGAGGAGCCCGGTCCGCGCATCGTCTTCGTCAACAAGGCCTTCGAGCGGCTCACCGGCTATACCAAGGAAGAAGTCATCGGCAAGACGCCACGCATCCTGCAAGGCGTGAACACCCAGCGCAGCGAGCTCGATCGTATCCACACCGCGCTGAAGAAATGGGAGCCGGTACGGGCGGAGCTCATCAATTACAAAAAGAGCGGCGAAGAGATCTGGCTGGACCTCAATATCGTCCCTTTGGCAGACGAGAACGGCTGGTACACCCATTGGGTCGCCATCGAACGCGATATCACCGAACGCAAGCTGGCTGAGCAGGAGATCCAGCATCTGGCCTTTTATGATCCGCTGACCAAGTTGCCCAATCGTCAGCTGCTGCTCGACCGCCTTGAACAGCAACTGGTCTCCACCATTCGCAGTGACCATAGCGGCGCGCTGCTGTTCATCGACCTCGATAATTTCAAGATCCTCAACGATTCCCACGGCCATGACATGGGCGATTTCCTGCTGAAGCAGGTGGCGAAGCGCATCGGCGAGGCGGTCAGGGCTTCGGATACCGTGGCCCGGCTGGGGGGCGACGAGTTTGTGGTGATCCTGGAGAATCTGAGTGCTGACGAGACCGAAGCTGCCACGCAATCGCAGAACGTCGCCGAAAAGATCCTGCACAGCTTCAGCGAGCCATTCCGTTTGCCCGGCCTGGAGCACTACACCACACCCAGTATCGGTATCGCCTCGTTCGGCAGCCAGGCGATCAGCGTCGACGAGATCCTCAAGCATGCCGATCTTGCCATGTACCAGGCCAAGGCGGCCGGCCGTAACACCTTCCGCTTCTTCAATCCTGAGATGCAGGCCCTGATCTCCGCACGCATCGCGCTGGAGGAAGATCTACGCCAGGCGATCCGCAATGACGAATTCTTCCTCGTTTACCAGCCGCAGGTCGACCAGTCCGGAGAGGTCATCGGTGTCGAAGCGCTATTGCGCTGGCAGCACCCGGGCAAGGGACTGATCCCGCCGATCCACTTCATTCCGCTGGCAGAAGACACCGGGCTGATCCTGCCGATCGGGCGCAAGATCCTCGATACCGCCTGCCGCCAGATCGAGCGCTGGGCCAAGCTGCCCTATGCGAAACACCTTGAGATCGCCGTCAACGTCAGTGTCCGCCAGTTCCGCCAGGTCGATTTCGTGGAGCAGGTGTTCGAAGTGCTCGATAGTACCGGCGCTGACCCGACCCGGCTCAAACTGGAATTGACCGAGAGCCTGCTGGTGGAGAACGTCGAGGATGTCATCGACAAGATGATGCGGCTGAAGGCACGCGGGGTCGGATTCTCGCTCGATGATTTCGGCACGGGTTATTCCTCGCTGGCTTATCTCAAGCGCCTGCCGCTGGAGCAGCTCAAGATCGATCAATCTTTCGTGCGCGATATCCTCACCGATCCCAACGATGCCGCCATCGTCCGCACGACCATTGCGCTCGGCAACAGCCTAGGCCTCAACGTCATCGCCGAGGGCGTGGAGACCGAAGCCCAGCGCGACTTCCTGCATGAGAACGGTTGCGTCTCATATCAGGGTTATCTCTTCGGCAGGCCGATGCCGATCGACGCGATCGACCGCTATCTCAGGGACAAGGCCCACTGACAGCCACGAGACTCAAAGTGTGACGGGGAATCGGGCCGGGTCGGCCAGCGTTTGCAGCAGGCGGTCGTAGACCAGACGTGTCCGCGTCGGCACCGGCCCGCGCTGCGGCCGATAGACATAGAGATCCCAAGGCGGCGCGAGGAACCGATCCAGTACCGTGACCAGCTTGCCGCTGCGGATCAAGGGGATCGCCAGGCAGCCGGGCACCTGGGCAAAGCCGATACCGTTGAGCACCAGGTCGAGCTCGGTCTCGGCGTCGTCCGTAATGAAAGCCGTGGCCTTGGGCGCGAACTGCTGGCCATCGGAGAAATACCAGGGCCAGCAACGCCCAGTGCTGCTGTCGACGAGTCCGGTGGTCGGCAGGTTGAGCAGATCCTCGATGCTGGTAGGCTTGCCGACGCGGGCGATCAGGCTCGGGGCGCCGACTGAAAAGAACGATACCTTGGCCGGCGAGCGGGCGATGAAGCTGCTGTCGCGCAGGAAGCCGACGCGCACGCCGATATCGATCTGCTGTTCGATGGCGTCGGTGATGGAATCGGATAGCCGCAGGTCGATGATGATCTCCGGGTGCTGTTTCGAGATCTCGCTCAGCACCGGCAGCAGGAAACGCCGGCCGACCACCACGGGTGCGGTGATGCGTACCGTGCCGGCCAGGCTGCTGTCCTGCAGGTCATTGGGTGCAGTGAACAGGGCGTCGATGCCGCTGACCATATCACGCGCGCGGCTTGCCAGCCGTTCGCCGAAATCGGTGATCCGCATCTGCCGCGTGTTACGGTAGAACAGCGGTTCCCCCACGGTCAGCTCCAGCTCCTTGATCGCGCGTGTCACGGCTTGCGGCGAGACGCCGAGGCGGATCGCGGCTTCCTTGAAGCTGCTTGATTCCGCGGTCACGCAGAAGATGCGCATCATTTCCAGTCGGTTCAGCATGTGGGGCCTTTGATTGGCATAAGAGGTACAATTATTCCAGAATATGGAATTCAAAAATAACATCATTTCCATTTATTGCCGCGCACGATTTCTACATACTTGAGCGCAAAGAATTTTTAAGCCGTTTTCTGCCGTTTGCCACCCATTCCTCATAGAAAGGACACGCCATGGTGACTCTTAACATCAATGGTCAGGATCAAGAACTCGATGCTACGGATGACATGCCCATCCTCTGGGCCGTACGCGATCTCGCTCACCTCACCGGGACCAAATTCGGTTGCGGCATGGCGCAATGCGGTGCCTGCACCGTCCACCTCGATGGCCAGCCTATCCGCTCCTGCGTGACCCCGGTCTCCGCCGCTGTCGGCAAAAAGATCACCACTATCGAACACATGAGTGAGGATGACATCGGCAAGGCCGTGCAAGCAGCCTGGCGGGAAGTGGACGTCGTGCAATGCGGCTATTGCCAGTCCGGGCAGATCATGGCGGCCACCGCGCTGCTTGCCAGCAACAAACGCCCGACAGACGCCGACATCGATGCCGCCATGAGCGGCAATATCTGCCGTTGCGGCACCTATCCACGCATCCGCGCCGCGATCCACGCCGCTGCCGATAAACTCGCCTGAGGAGTCACGCCATGAATGCACCTAACAATCCGTCACGGCGCACGTTCATCAAGACTGCGGCATTTATCGCCGGCGGCCTCGTCATCGGTTTCAGCATCCCCTACGCCAAACGTTTCCTGTTGCCGGGCAAGGAAGACGCCGCCGCCGAAGCCAAGATGCCGGAACCCAACGCTTTCCTGCGCATCGGCAGCGATGACAGCATCACCGTACTGCTCGCCCACAGCGAAATGGGCCAGAGCATCTGGACCACCTTGCCGATGCTGATCGCCGAGGAGCTGGATGCCGACTGGGACAAGATCAAGGTCGAGCATGCGCCTGCCGCGCCGGCATACATCCACACCGCTTATGGCCTGCAGATCACGGGCGGCTCCTCGACCACCTGGTCGGAATTCGACCGTTATCGCCAGGCGGGCGCGTTGAGTCGTGCCCTGCTGTTGCAGGCTGCGGCGCAAAAACTGGGCGTTGATGTCGCCACCCTGCGCACCGAGAACGGCATGGTCATCTCGGGCGACCAGCAACTGCGCTACGGTGAGCTGGCCGAACTCGCTGCCGGCATGGAGACGCCGACCGCGATCAAGCTCAAGGATCCGCAAGACTGGAAGATCATCGGCAAGCCGACCAAGCGACTCGACAGCGCGGAAAAGGTCAACGGCAGCGCGATCTTCGGCCAGGATATCCAATTCGATGGCCTGCTGACGGCGACCGTCGCCCGTTCGCCGGTGTTTGGCGGCAAGGTCAAATCGTTTGACGATAGCGCCACGCGCAAGGTGCGCGGCGTACGCAACGTGGTGCAGGTGCCGACAGGCGTGGCCGTCATCGCCGATCATTACTGGGCTGCCAAACAGGGCCGTGACGCGCTCAAGGTGGAATGGGACCTGGGCGAGAACGCCCAGCTCGATACCACGACCATGCTCGCCGAATACAGGAAGCTGGCCGGCGAGAAGGGTCTGCCGGCGGCCAAGGTCGGCGATAGTCAGGCAGCGATGGCGAAAGCCGTGAAGACGGTCGAGGCCGAATACGTCGCGCCGTATCTCGCCCATTCGCCGATGGAGCCACTCAATTGCGCCGTGCGCATCAACGATGACGGTTGTGAAGTCTGGACCGGCACACAGATGCAAGGTACCGATCAGCAAGCCGTGGCCAAGATCACGGGCTTCAAGCCAGAGCAGGTCAAGATCCACACCATGTTCCTCGGTGGCGGTTTCGGACGTCGCGCCAACCCGGCTGCGGATTTCGTCTCCGAAGCTGCGCACGTCGCCAAGGCGGCAGGCGCACCGGTAAAGACGGTCTGGAGCCGAGAGGATGACGTGAAGGGTGGCTACTATCGTCCGATGTTTGTGCACAAGGCGCGCATCGGTCTCGCCGCCGACGGCAAGCCGGTCGCCTGGGAGCAATCCATCGTCGGCCAATCCATCGCGCTCGGTACGCCATTCGAGGGGTTCATGATCAAGAACGGCGTCGATTCGACCTCTGTCGAAGGCGTTGCCGATTCGCCCTATCTCAAGGAGATCCAGAACCACAACATCGAGTTGCACACGGTCAAGGCGACCATCCCCGTGTTGTGGTGGCGATCAGTCGGTCATAGCCATAGCGGTTTCGTCATGGAAAGCCTGGTCGATGAGGCGGCACATGCCGCCGGGCGTGACCCGCTGATCTATCGTCGCGAATTGCTGAAAGACCATCCGCGGCATCTGGCTGCGCTCAACCTGGCGGCAGAGAAGGCCGATTGGGGTAAGCCTTTGCCCAAAGGCGTCGCGCGCGGCATCGCCGTGCATGAATCGTTCGGCAGTTTCGTCGCGCAGGTGGCCGAAGTGTCGGTGGAAGACGGCACTGTCAAAGTACACCGCATGGTCTGCGCCATCGATTGCGGACTCGCCGTGAATCCTGAATCGCTCAGGGCGCAGATGGAATCATCCATCGCCTTCGGCCTCGGTGCTGCCCTGCAGAGCGAGATCACGTTCAAGGGGGGGCAGGTGCAGCAATCCAACTTCCATGATTACCTGGTCTTGCGCATGAACCAGATGCCGAAGGTCGAGGTACACATCGTGCCGAGTCAGGAAAAGATGGGCGGCGTTGGCGAACCCGCCTTGCCACCAGTGGCGCCGGCTGTCACCAATGCCATCTTCGCGCTCACCGGCAAGCGTATCCGCAGCTTGCCTATCGGCAGCCAGCTGGCTTAGGCCTCCATGCAGGCACTCGATCACGAGGTCTTGCAGCGCGCCACCGAATGGCTGGCGCAGGGTCGCGGCGTCCACCTGTTCACCGTGGTGCAGACCTGGGGTTCGGCCCCGCGCCTGCCCGGTGCGG
>CAMLMA010000009.1 GCA_946481065.1 uncultured Nitrosomonadales bacterium | reverse complement strand
GGTAACTGTCGAACTCGCAGATCGAGGCCGTGCCATCCAGGCGGACGATGGCCTGGATATCGCCATTCTGCAGGAACACCTCGTCATGGCCATCGAGATCGAGATCACCCGTGACTTTTTGCGGCCGTTCGGCGACCTTGTCCAGCAATGCTTCCAACCTGATGATGGCGCGATAGACGGCACGCCGCAGATGCGGCAGGTAAAGGCCACCGAAGAGGCCGTGCCAGTAGGCGTCGTTGGCCTGCGCCTCATACAGGCAGGCCAGCATCTCCGGCGTCTGTTTGTTGGCTGGCAGGCCATGATAACGACGCGACAGGGCCAGCATGCGCTTGTGCATCCAGTTCGACTCCGGATACCGCATGAAGAAATTGCGCCAGATCCCGCCACGGACATAGGGTTTGGTCAGTTCGTAACGGCCGGCGTATTTTTCCTGTGCGACCAGATCGGCATAGTGATGGGCTGCCGGCACCGGCAAGGTCCATTCATTCATCTCGATATAAGAAGTGGTCGGCAGGTAGACCACGCCGCGGGTCTTGGCCATGGCATGGTAGTCGCTGTAGCGCATCGGCTTGATGACCGGAGAATTCAGTACGCCTTCGATGAAATCCTTGAGCCAGCCGCGTTCGTAGACCCATTCGTAGGTTTCGGGCCAGATGCCGAATTTCTCGATATCGTCGAAATAGACGGCCGCGGATTGCTTGCTGTCGTCGGCCAGGCTCTCCAGGTAACCGACGACCTCGTTCGCCGGAGAGAACGGCAACCGGTAACGCAAGGCTTCAGAGATCGGGAACAGGTCGATCTTGCGCCCATCCTCTTCTGTCGAGTAGTAGCCATTGAGCTGCGCATCGCCCTTGCCCGCGCACATGAAATGGTAATCGTCGACCGTGACGTAGCGGATGCCGGAATCCGCAAGCGAGGGCACGACCGAGGATTCCCATACGCGCTCGGTCAACCAGGCGCCGGAAGGCGCCTCGCCCAGCTTTTGTTTGAGGTAGGCGGATAACTGCGTGATCTGCCCGACCCGATCGGCTGAAGGGATGGAGGCCAGCACCGGCTCCGTAAAGCCGGCGCCGAACAGCTCGGCCTGCTCGCGCTCGACCATCTCTTTCAACAGCGCCATATCCTGGGGAAAGTGCTTGAGCATGTATTCGAGCAGCCATCCGCTGATATGGATGGCGAAACGGAATTCCGGGTATTGGTGCAGGACCCGCAGGAACGGGCCGTAACAGCGCTGGTGCGCGTCGTCGAGGACGCTTTCGAAATTGCCCACGGGCTGGTGGGCATGCACGCCCAGTAACAATGCGACGGTCTTAGCCAAGATCGGCTCTCCACAAGTTGATGCTGTTTGATGATGGTGTACGCATGACGACCTCGCTCAGGTTTCCTGGCCGCGACGCATGGTGCCGGCCGCCGCCGGGTCACCGGCACCGACGCTGATCGGTCGATTGAGGACCTCCGGGATGGTCAGCTTGAGCAGGCGATAGAGATTGGAAAGGTTGCGCCGGTAGAGCCGGTCGAAGCTGTCGACGCTGACGGCGGAATTGTAATCACCGAACCACCAGAACCAGTCGGATCCTTCGCAGATCGCCAGCTGGCGTTCGCAGGCCTCTTGCTCACGCTTGCTCAGGCTGCCAGCCTGGATCGCACGGTCATAGTTCTTCTTCGCTTCGCACAGCAGATCCCAGCCCAGGTTTTTGTCGGTGCTGCCGATCCATGTGCTGAAACTGCCGTAGACCCAGCTGCCGGCCGCCACCGCCGGCAGTGTCCTCAGTTCGACCTCGTCGCCCTTGCGGGTCTTTTCGACGATCTCGCTGAAGGTGGTCATCTCGATATCCGGGTGCGCCGCCAAAGCCGCATACAGTTCGCTCAGAAAGTAATATCCGTTGTACGGATAGTATTCCCAGGCGTTCTCGCCATCGAGGATGACACTCACCACAGGGCTCTGCGGACTGGCGTTGTCGGCGTGGATGGCTTCGAGCGCTGCGATGAAGTCGTTGACGGCATCGCCGGCATGGAATTTGGAGTATTCGAACCCGATCTTGTCCGAGAGGTTGTCGTCGCGGAAAAAACACTGGATATCGTGATTGCCGTCTGTCACCCGGTAGGGCCGGTAGAGATATTCCGCCCGCGGCGGCAGGTCTGAACTGTCGAAGGATTTGTACAGGCTGTTGGCCAGCACACCTTCGCCTGTCGCTGCCCACTGCAGACCATGTTCGGCCATCAGCGACAATGCCGCATGTGAGACCCCGCCTTCGGCTGGCCACATGCCTTGCGGCAGCTCGCCGAACCGGGCCTTGTGGGAGGCCTGCGCGGCTTCGATGTGCGCACGCGCGCGCAATCGGCCGCCCGGATATTGTGCGCAGCGCGGTAAAGGCGCATAGGGCATGGCATCACGCGTGCACTTGAAGTCGAGCAGCAAAGGCAGGATCGGGTGGAAATGCGGCGTACTCGAAAGCTCGATACGGCCTGCCTGTTGCAGCTTCCTGTAACGCGGGATGAGGTCAGAGATCAGCGTTCCGATCAGCGTGAACAGCCCGCGCCTATCCTTGGTGTCGAACTGGCTCCCCTTCTGCATCAATGCCTGCACCAGCTTATCGCTGCGGCGCACGCTTTCGCCTGTCCAGGCCAGGTGATACCACACCAGCAGGTCGGCCATGTACTGGCCTGAGAGGTAATTGAATGCGGTCTTGCCCTGATGTTCGAGGCCACGATAGATATCGTGCAGGCTCTGGTAGTGCGCGAACGGCGCGAGCATCTTGTCGTGATGGCTCTTGAAGCAGCTGTCGATGATGAGGCAGCGCTCTTCTTCGCTGATGTCATCGAGATTCTCCAGCGACAGCAGTCGGAGCAAGGGGTCACGGATATCGCCCGACTTGAACTGTGCGGCGTAATCCTCCAGCTGATCCAGCAGCACCGGGACGAAATTGAACGTGACCTTGGCCTGGGGATTCTGCTCGATATGATGCGCCATATCGGTGTAATCCTTGATGGCGTGGAGGTACGTCCAGGGCAGGACATATTCGCCGGTCAGCGTGTCGCGGTAATCCGGCTGGTGCATGTGCCAGTAGAGATTGAGATACAACTTGGGTGGCGCCGATGTCATGACAAAACCTTCTTTAATAAACGGATGACCCGGTTGCCACGGGCCATGCTATCTGGCGTGGTGCAGCGACTGCCCCAGCATATCGGGCGTCACCAGCGTGATGCCTTTTTCGGAAACATGGAAGCGCTTGCGATCCTGTTCCGGATTGAGACCGATCTCCATGCCGTCGGGGATACGTGCGCCCTTGTCCACCACGACCCGCTTCAACGTCACATAGCGACCGATGTCCACGTTCGGCAGGATCACGGAATCCTCGATCGTGCTGTAGCTGTTGACCCGCACATCGGAGAACAGCACCGAACTCGTGACCTGCGAACCGCTGATGATGCATCCGCCAGAAATCAGCGAATCCGTGGCCGAACCGCGCCGGTCATCGTTATTGAACACGAACTTGGCTGGTGGAAGCTGCTCCTGATACGTCCAGATCGGCCAGTTGCGGTCATACAGATTGAGCTCAGGCACCACCTTGGTCAATTCCATGTTCGCTTCCCAGTAAGCATCTACCGTACCAACATCGCGCCAGTAATAGTTATCGTCAGCGGCCCCGACACAGCTATCGGTGAAACGGTGCGCATAGACACGGTACTTGCGGATCATGCGCGGGATGATGTCCTTGCCGAAATCATGCGTGGAAGTATGGTCGTCCGCGTCCCGGATCAGCTGCTCGTAAAGGAAAGACGAGTTAAAGACGTAGATGCCCATGCTGGCGAAGGCCTGTTCCGGATTACCGGGAATGGTCTTGGGGTTGGCCGGCTTTTCCTCGAATTCGGTGACGCGGTCGCTCTCGTCAACGCCGATCACGCCGAAGGCCTTGGCGTCTTCCAGCGGCACATTGATGCAAGCGATGGTCATGTCGGCCTTGTTGCGGACATGCGAAGCCAGCATCTGGCCGTAATCCATCTTGTAGATATGATCGCCAGCCAGGATCAACACGAACTCCGCACCCACCTGGCGCAGGATGTCGAGGTTCTGGAACACGGCGTCAGCCGTGCCTTTGTACCATTCCTCCTCGATGCGCTGCTGGGCCGGCAGCAGCTCGACGAACTCGTTGAACTCGCCACGCAGGAAACCCCAGCCGCGCTGGATATGCTGCAACAGGCTATGGGATTTGTATTGGGTGACGACGCCGATACGGCGCACGCCGGAATTCATGCAGTTGGACAGAGGGAAATCGATGATGCGGAACTTGCCGCCGAAAGGTACCGCAGGCTTCGCGCGCCAGTCCGTGAGGTTCTTCAGGCGGCTACCGCGACCACCGGCCAGGATCAGTGCGAGCGTATTTTTGGTTAAGGCACTGATGAAACGCGAAGATGATGATTCCTGCTGCATTTTTATCCCCTCTGTTTTATAGTTTGACATTCGCTGTGATGTCAACGGAGCGCCCAATCGCTTGTTCTGCTTGGTTCTGGCGCCCTGTCTGCATTATAGGCACGATAATCGGCGCCTAGCCAGTGGCCTCCGCAACATCACCAAAAAATAAACGACAGACGGAAAACCTTGCCTAAATCAAAGTCAGATACGCAGTTAACCCGCATTCTGGATGCCAGACATCACGACCCGTTCGCCTACCTCGGGTTGCATGAGCACGCTGGCAAGCACGTATTCAGGGCATTTTTACCGCATGCCGACAAACTCTGGCTCAAAACGGTGCAAGGCTGGCAGCCAGTAGACCGCTGTCATGCTGGCGGGTTCTTCGAATGGTCGGGCGAGGCGGAAGTTCATCGCCCCTGCGCGTTGCGCATCGAGCAGCACGGCCACCAGACTGAAACCCTGGACCCCTACTCCTTTACGCCTACACTCTCGGCTGACGACCTGTATCTCTTTGGCGAAGGCAGGCTCAAGCTCGCTTACCGCACGCTGGGCGCGCACCTCTACAATCATCAAGGCGTGGAGGGCGTGAGGTTCGCTGTCTGGGCCCCCAACGCTGAGCGCGTCAGCGTCGTCGGCAATTTCAATCAGTGGGACGGTCGCGTACATCCGATGCGCGCGCATGGCTCCAGCGGCGTCTGGGAGATGTTCATTCCAGGGCTGGGCGCGGACGAACTTTACAAGTTCGAGATCCGCCATCGCCATACCGGCCACATCCTGGTGAAGACCGACCCTTATGGCTTTGCGTTCGAGCAACGCCCCGGCACGGCGGCCAAGACCACTGTGCTCGACGGTTACAAATGGGATGATCGCAACTGGCTTCAACAACGCGCATCGCTCGATTGGCTGCACGCGCCTTTCAATTGCTATGAACTGCACGCAGGCTCCTGGCGCCGCGATGGCGACAGCCGCTTTCTCGGTTATCGCGAGCTGGCCGACCAGCTCATCCCTTATGTCAAGGAGATGGGCTATACCCATATCGAGTTGCTGCCGATCTCGGAACATCCGCTGAATGAGTCCTGGGGCTACCAGACCACGGGATATTTTGGCGTCACCAACCGTTTCGGCTCACCGGACGATTTCCGCTATCTGGTCGATCAGGCCCACCAGGCCGGTATCGGCGTCATCCTGGACTGGGTGCCCGGGCATTTCCCCAAGGACGACTGGGCGCTGGCACGGTTCGACGGGACTGCGCTCTACGAACATGAAGACCCACGCATCGGCGAACACCAGGAATGGGGTACCTACATCTTCAACTACGGCCGTAACGAAGTACGCAACTTCCTGCTGGCCAACGCCTACTACTGGCTCAACGAATTCCACATCGACGGCCTGCGGGTCGATGCCGTCGCCTCCATGCTGTATCTCGATTACTCGCGCAAGCCGGGTGAATGGATCCCCAATCAGTTCGGCGGCCGCGAGAATCTGGACGCCATCGACTTCCTCAAGCAGCTGAACGTCATGGTGCACGAGGATTTCCCCGGCGCCTTGACCATCGCCGAGGAATCCACCGCATGGCCGATGATCTCGCGCCCGGTCTATCTCGGCGGATTGGGATTCTCGATGAAATGGAACATGGGCTGGATGAACGACACCCTGGCCTATATCGAGCATGACCCGATCCACCGCCGCTACCATCACGATAGCCTGACTTTCGGCCAGCTCTATGCCTATAGCGAGAACTTCGTGCTGCCCTTCTCGCACGATGAAGTCGTGCACGGCAAGCACTCCCTGCTGGACAAGATGCCCGGCGATACCTGGCAGAAATTTGCTAACATACGGCTGTTGCTGACGTACCAGATGACCATCCCCGGCAAGAAACTCAACTTCATGGGCAACGAGTTCGCCCAGGGACGCGAATGGAACGTCAACACCAGCCTGGATTGGCACCTGCTCGGTACGCATTGGCACAAGGGCGTGCAACAACTGAATCACGATCTCAATCATTTGTATCGTGCCTCGCGCCCCCTGCATGATCTCGACTTCGAGCATCAGGGCTTCGAATGGATCGATTGCCGCGACACCGACCATTCCATCATCAGCTACCAGCGACGCGACCGGGATGGCGGATTCGTGGTGATTTTGTTAAATTTCACCCCCGTTCCGCATCAGGGTTACCGCATCGGCGTGCCGCTAGCGGGCGATTATGTCGAATTATTGAATAGTGACGCCGAATGTTACGGCGGCAGCAACCAGGGCAACGGAGCCGGGTTGAAAACGGAAGCAACCCCATGGATGGGGCATGCGCAATCATTGCTGGTGACGATCCCGCCTTTGGCCGGGGTCATCCTTCAGCGCAAACAACACTGAATCTACTGAATCGATGATAAACCTGAACCAATATCCCGTCTGGCATACCCTTTGCCAGCACCAGCAAACCATTGCGCCATTACATATGCGCGACCTGTTCGCGCAGGACAAGCAGCGCTTCGAGCACTTCAGCCTGCAATTCGACGACCTGTTGCTTGACTACTCCAAGCACCGCATCACGCAAGAGACGCTGCGACTCCTGTTCCAGCTTGCCCGCGAAGCCGACATCGAAGGCTGGCGCGAGCGCATGTTCAGCGGCGAGAAGATCAACATCACCGAGAACCGCGCGGTATTGCATACGGCCTTGCGCAACCGCAGCAACAAGCCAGTGATGCTCGATGGCAAGAACGTGATGGACGACGTCAACCGTGTGCTGGCCCAGATGCGCGACTTCAGCGATCGCGTGCGCAACGGCCAATGGCTGGGTTATACCGGCAAGCGCATCACGGATATCGTCAATATCGGTATCGGCGGCTCCGATCTCGGGCCTGTGATGGTCTGTGACGCCCTCAAACCTTATGCCAGCCCGGATATCCGCGCGCATTTCGTCTCCAACATCGACGGCGCCCACCTCATGCGGGCGCTGGAGCAGTGCAATCCCGAGACCACGCTGTTCATCGTCGCCTCCAAGACCTTCACGACGCAAGAGACCATGACCAATGCGCAATCCGCGCGCGCATGGTTCCTGGCCACAGCAAAAGACCAGGCCCACGTCTCCAGACATTTCGTCGCGCTCTCGACCAACGCCAAGGCGGTCAAGGAGTTCGGCATCGATACCGCGAACATGTTCGAATTCTGGGATTGGGTGGGCGGTCGTTATTCCCTGTGGTCAGCCATCGGACTCTCCATCGCCATTTACATCGGCATGGATAACTTCGAGGAGCTACTGGCGGGCGGTCATGAGATGGACCAGCATTTCCGTAGCGCACCGCTAGAGCAGAATATGCCGGTGATCATGGCCTTGATCGGCATCTGGTATAACAACTTCTTCCACGTCGACAGCCACGCCATCCTGCCCTACGACCAAGGCATGGCGCGGTTCCCGGCTTATCTGCAGCAAGCGGATATGGAGAGCAACGGCAAGTTCATCACCCGCGAAGGCAAGCGCGTCCATTACAAGACGGGCTCGGTCATCTGGGGTGAAGCTGGGACCAATGGCCAGCACGCGTTTTACCAACTGATCCACCAGGGTACGCAGATCGTGCCCTGCGATTTCCTCATGCCGGTGCAGAGTCACTACAAGATCGGCGAGAACGGTCATGCGCACCACAAGATCCTGCTCGCCAACTTCCTCGCGCAGACGCAAGCCTTGATGCTGGGCAAAACCACGGAGCAGGCGCGTGCGGAACTTGAAGCGCAGGGCATGTCCGGGGCGGCACTGGAAGCGCTGCTTCCCCATAAGACCTTCGATGGCAACCGTCCGACCACATCCATTCTGTTCGACCTGCTGACACCTCGCACGCTGGGCAAGCTGATTGCGCTCTACGAGCACAAGATCTTCGTCCAGGGCATCATCTGGAACATCAACTCCTACGATCAATGGGGGGTGGAATACGGCAAGCAGATCGCCCAGCAGATCCTGCCGCAACTGACGTCGGACAGCGCGGTCACGGATTTCGACAGCTCGACCAACGGCCTGATAAACCACACGAAGAAAAAATCATAATCATATGATTAAAATAAAAAAGGCAGCCGGATGGCTGCCTTTTTTATTTGCAGGGGCTGCGTGTCTTCAGGCCACTCAGCGTAACCTGAAGTTGCTACCGGAAAGCGTGTTGGCGACGCTGGCACCGAACTTCTTGGCGAATCGATCCGCCAGGCCTTCACGCGTGGTGAAATCGACGATGTTCGATTGCTTGATGACCTCGCGCGCCACATATTCCGAACTGCCGTAGCCATCAGCCAGGCCCATGGCGATGCTGTCTTCCCCGGTCCAGAACAGGCCACTGAAGGTTTCCGGCGTTTCTTTCAGGCGCTTGCCTCGGCCTTCACTCACCACGTTGATTAACTGCTGGTGGATCTGGTCCAGCATCTTCTGCGCATACTGCTGATGCTTCGGATTCACCGGCGAGAAGGGATCAAGGATCGCCTTGTTCTCGCCTGCTGTCATCAAGCGCCGTTCCACGCCCAGTTTCTGCATGGCACCCGTGAAACCGAAGCCGTCCATCAGCACACCAATGGAGCCAACGATACTGGCCTTGTCGACATAGATCTTGTCGGCGGCTACCGCGATGTAATAGCCGCCGGAAGCGCAGATATCCTCGACCACGGCATAGACCGGGATCTTGGGATGCAGTTTGCGCTGACGTTTGATCTCATCGTTGATCAGGCCAGCCTGCACTGGGCTGCCGCCCGGGCTGTTGATGCGCAGGATGACGCCGCGCGTACGCTTATTATCGAAGGCGTCCTGCAGACTTGAGATCACCGCATCGGCGTTGACTGCGTCATCGCTGCCGATGACGCCCTGGATGTCGATCAGTGCCGTGTGGTCCGTGGTGGCGCCCGAACCTTCGCCGATCCAGTCCAGCGCATAGAACAAGAGCACGAACAGGTAGATGAAGGTCAGGGATTTGAAGAAGATGCCCCAGTGGCGCGCGCGCCGTTGTTCCTTGATGGCGGAGAACGCCAGTTTTTCGATGGTTTGACGTTCCCATTGCTCTTGTTCAGACATGATGCCGAGGTTCCTTGTTGGTTGAATCGAGATGGATCACGACTTGCTGTTGTCGTTCAGATACCTGGAGGGCTTGCAATCGCTGGCCCTTGCAAGGCCCCATGACGCAGAAGCCGCTATTCGGCTGATAGTGCGCGCCGTGGGTGGCGCAGATCAGATAGTCCCGCGTAAGATCGAAGAACTCGCCTTCGTTCCAGTCAAGTTCGACCGGGACGTGCGCGCAGCGATTGACGTAGGCGTAGACCCTGCCCTCGTAGCGCACGGCAAAACCGGTGGTGCGCTCGCCGAGCTCCGGCAAGGCGAACCGCACACCCAGCCCACGCTCTTCAAGCGCATCGCTGCTACAGATCACGCGTTCATTATCAGCCATTGGTTCACTTTAGCAAATTCGTTGAAATGCGCCAGCGGGGCATGCGGCAGCAGATCTTCCACAGGGTGGGCGCCATAAGTGACGCCGAGGCGATCGACATTGGCGTTCTGCGCCATCTGCAAGTCGAAACTGGTATCGCCGATCATCAACGTACGCTGAGGGCTGACGCCAAATTCGTCCATCAACTCCAGCAACATCTGCGGATGAGGTTTCGAATGACACTCGTCGACACAACGCGTGGCGTGGATATGAGGCTTCAGCCCGCTTTGTTCCAGCGCACGATCCAGGCCTTTACGGCCCTTCCCCGTCGCCACGCCGAGCAAATACCCTCTGGCCGCCAGCCCGACCAACGCATCGTAGGCACCCTCGAACAGCGGGATATCATGTTCTTTCGCATGATAGTGATACGCATAGCGCGCGATGAGCCTTTCCAGCGGTTCGCGCTCGAGATCGC
Source organism: uncultured Nitrosomonadales bacterium (assembly GCA_946481065.1). The sequence goes on along the minus strand of CAMLMA010000009.1, from coordinate 16,841 downwards.
CGAAGAGGCGATGGATCGCTTCACGCAATCCCAGGCCGATGATACTGCTGGCCTCGGTCGGCGGCGGCACTGGCAAGCCGACCTCTTCTGCCGCCGTGCGAATGCTGTGGATGATGATGCTGGTCGAATCGGCCAGCGTGCCGTCCCAATCGAATACGATCAGGTCATAGTTTCTATGCATGCGTCTTGATATCCGTTTCGAGGGCCTGGATGAACCGTTGCAGCTCTTTTGGCAGCGGTGCGACCAGTTTGAGTTTTTCACCGGACAGGGGATGCCGGATGCCGGTTTCGGCGGAATGCAGGAACATCCGTTTCAGCCCCTTCTTTTGCAAAGCCTTGTTGAGTGCGAAATCACCATACTTGTCGTCACCTGCGATGGGGAACCCCAGATGCGCCAATTGCACGCGCAGCTGATGCGTACGCCCGGTGATCAGCTGTGCTTCCAGCAGGCTGAAATCGCCCAGATGCTGGCGCAAATGAAAGATCGTCTCCGATACCTGACTATCCGCGTGGTCATCCGGCTGCACGCTGACTCGGCGCTCACCGTTGGCCGAGACATGCTTTTGCAGGTTAAGCACCACGCGCCGTTTCTTGTCTTTCCATACACCGTGGACCAGCATCACATAGCGCTTGTCCATCTGGTCGCGGCGCATGGCTTCGTGCAGCGCGACCAGCGCCGAGCGCTTCTTCGCCAGCATGAGCACGCCCGAAGTCTCGCGGTCGAGCCGATGCACCAGTTCCAGGAACTTGGCGTGCGGGCGTTCCAGCCGTAGCTGCTCGATGACGCCACGACTGACGCCGCTACCGCCGTGCACGGCAAACCCCGCTGGCTTGTCGATCACCAGCATGGCATCGTCTTCGTAGAGCACGGCATCCTCGAATTTCGCCGTCACTGGCCGCTGCGAAGCGGCCTCGGTCTTGAGTTCGGCCATGCGCACTGGCGGGACGCGCACCATGTCAGCCATCTCCAGCTTGTGGCTGGCATCGACACGCTTGCTGTTGACCCGCACCTCACCACTGCGCAGGATGCGGTAGATATGGCTCTTGGGGACGCCTTTGAGCGTCTTGGCCAGGAAATTATCGACCCGCTGCCCGGCGCTCGCCTCATCGATCTCGAGCAGATTCACCACCGAGGGATCGAATTGATTTCTTGTTTTGCTTAAATGTGCCATCTCACCTATACTACGTGGGCTCGAAGTAAATGCGCTAAGCGCTTCTTCGACAAAGAATTAACGGTATTGAAAAACATCTTGGTTAACTTCGCTCGCCAAATAAAACAAGTAGCGATTCCTAGTAACTGAAATTAATTGCGCTCAAGCCGCCGCAGACAGATTGCGAAGCCCTGTGACAATTGACACACGGCACGGCCAGGAAATGCTGGAAATATAGAATTTTAGCCGATAACCACGGTTAAACCGAATCAGAGTTTAGTTGAAGCAACGCACCAAGGCTTAACACCCGATAGTTCACGAGCATCATCGTCAACGAATTCATGCTGATAGCAGACCATGCTGTCAGCCAAGACTCCCCTGAACAGGTCGTATCCTCAGGGAAGTGGCTCAAGAAGCCAAGTGTCGCCGGGACCTCAAGTCGCGGTTAGCCCCCAGTGCATGACTCTCGTTCGTGCAGTACATACCCCGCCCTCAGGGCCGGTTGTACATTCGCTGGTCTCCAGCCCCACCTGTCGCCAATCACGATATGGTTCAGCCCGCCTTGAGCGCGGGAGTCATTCAATGAAACGCATGTTATTCAACGCGACGCAGTCAGAAGAACTGCGCGTCGCCATCGTCGATGGGCAGAAACTGATCGATCTCGACATCGAGTCCGCCGGCAAGGAACAACGCAAGAGCAATATCTACAAAGGCGTCATCACCCGCATCGAGCCATCGCTCGAGGCTGCATTCGTCAACTACGGCACCGATCGCCACGGCTTCCTGCCATTCAAGGAAGTCGCTCGCAGTTACTTCCAGAATGGCGCAGACGGACGCTCTACCATCAAGGAAGCGCTGAAAGAAGGCCAGGAGGTCATCGTCCAGGTCGACAAGGACGAACGCGGCAATAAAGGCGCCGCGCTCACCACCTTCATCTCGCTGGCTGGCCGTTATCTGGTGCTGATGCCGAACAATCCCCGTGGTGGCGGTGTATCCCGTCGCATCGAAGGCGAAGACCGCAACGAATTGCGCGACACCATGGCGCAACTGGAAGTCCCGAGCGGCATGAGCATCATCGCCCGTACCGCAGGCATCGGCCGCAATGCCGAAGAATTGCAATGGGATCTCAACTACCTGCTACAACTGTGGACAGCGATCGAAAGCGCTTCCACCATCCAGAGCGGCCCGTTCCTGATCTATCAGGAAGGCAGCCTGGTGATCCGCGCCATCCGCGATTACTTCCAGCCTGATATCGGCGAGATCCTCATCGACACGCCGGATATCCATGAGCAGGCCGTACAGTTCATGAATCATGTCATGCCAGGCAATGTCTCACGCGTGAAGCTCTACCGTGACGAGATCCCATTGTTCTCGCGCTTCCAGATCGAACACCAGATCGAGACCGCGTTCGCACGTGAAGTGCGCCTGCCTTCCGGCGGTGCCATCGTCATCGACCATACCGAAGCGCTGGTCTCCATCGACGTCAACTCAGGTCGCGCGACCAAGGGCAGCGATATCGAGCAGACGGCCTTCAACACCAACCTTGAAGCGGCCGACGAAGTGGCCCGCCAGTTGCGCCTGCGCGACCTCGGCGGCCTGGTCGTCATCGACTTCATCGACATGGAAAGCCAGCGCAACCAGCGCGATGTCGAAAATCGCCTGCGCGACGCCCTGCACTATGACCGCGCCCGCGTACAGACCGGCAAGATCTCGCGCTTCGGGCTTCTGGAGCTGTCACGCCAGCGCCTGCGGCCGAGCCTGGGCGAATCCAACCACATGCCCTGCCCGCGCTGCCACGGCACCGGCCATATCCGCGGCATCGAGTCCACCGCATTGCATATCCTGCGCATCATCCAGGAAGAAGCGATGAAGGAGAACAGCGCGATCATCCAGGTACAACTGCCGGTCGAAGCTGCGACTTTCCTGCTCAACGAAAAGCGCGCAGAGATCCACAAGATCGAGCTGCGCATGAGCGTAGAAGTCGTGCTCATCCCGAACATCCACCTGGAAACGCCGAACTACAGCATCTCGCGCATCCGTCATGACGACGTGAACGAAGATACTTCGCGTGCCAGCTACGAAATGGTCGAACTGCCGGTCGACGGCGTCGAGACCGTACTCGCGGCTGCCCAGCAAGTACCAAAGGCACGCATCGAGGCCGCTGTGAAAGGCATCACCCCAGCATCTCCGGCCCCACTCGCTACCGAAAAACCGGTCGCCAGCGTCTCTCTCATCGGCAAGTTCAAGAGCTGGCTATCCGGCCTGACTGCCGACAAGGAAGAAGCAGAAGCGAAGCCCACCGCAGGCGCACGTCGCGACAACAACCGCCAGGCACGTGGCGGTCGCAACAATCGTCGTGGCGAACGCGGCAATGAACGCACGGAGCGCAGCGATCGTCCCGCCGCTAATGATCAACAACGTCGTGGCCAGCAGGATCAGCAGCGCCAGGCGCGCCCCGACCGCGCAGAGCGTCAGGAACGTCAAGAGCGTCCTGATCGTCAGGAGCGCACGGAGCAACAGGACCGTAACCGCAATCAACAGCCTGCACTGCAGGCCGCCGGCGAAAAACCTCAATCCGCGGGCGAGCCGCGCGAGTCGCGCAACCGCCGTGGCCGTGGCCGCCGTGGCGATCGTGCACGTGGCGACAATCCGGCACGTGAGAACACTTCGGCAGCAGTAGCCACCGATGAAGCCATACTTGCCAATGCGCCAGTTGCCAATGAATCGGTGATGGCTGCGCAGCCGGTCGTATCGGCACAGCCAGAAGAGAAGCCAGCGATCGTTGAAGCTCCAAGCTCCCAAGAGGCAGTCAAGGCGGAAGCACCGGAATTGACGCCTGCGGCGCAGAAAAAGGCAGATGCCGCCGAAGCCCGCGCGGCCAGAAAGACAGAGGCCGAAAACGCGAAGCAGGCAGAAGCTGGCACCAGCGCCGAGATACCTGCTGCGACCGAAGCCAGCGCCACCGCCGAAGCACCCGCTGAGAAGGCAGAAAAGGCCGAGAAGAAGCCACGGGCACCGCGTCGCCGTAAAGCCGAAAGCGAATCCAAACCGGTCGACCTCGCCGCCAGCGGGTTGCAACTGGTCGAGACCAAATCAGACGCCAAAACAGCTGTGGTTGCCGAACCGGCAGCAACTGAGCCTGCTGCAAAAACGCGCAGATCAGCCGCCTGGCAACAGAAAGCTGCTGCAGATGCCCCGGCAGCAGAACCGCTGGTGATGGTAGAGACCCAGAAATAAGCAGTTCCAATCACAAAAAAGCCCCGCAGGTCGGGGCTTTTTTGTGGTCGCGATCGGCGCTAAAGCCGCCGCTGCAATGCCTGCAGTCAGGGCCAGGCTAACCCGGCGGGATGTCAGGGATCTCCGCGCCGTAGAACTTGGTTTTCAGTTGCTTCAATTGATCGCGGTAATCGGCGGCCTTTTCGAATTCGAGGTTCTGCGCGCTATCGTGCATGGCCTTCTCGAGACGCTTCATTTCCTTCAGGATCTGCTTCTCGCTTAGGGCTTCATAGCTGGCCTGGTCCTGCGCCGCCTGACGCTCACGTTTGGCTTCATCCTTGTCGTAAACGCCATCGATGATGTCCTTGATGCGCTTGGAAACGCCTTTGGGCGTGATGCCATTCGCCTCGTTGAAGGCCATCTGCTTCTTGCGCCGGCGCTCGGTCTCGTCCATGGCCAGTTTCATCGATCGCGTGATGTTGTTGGCGTAGAAGATCACCTTGCCATTAAGGTTGCGGGCGGCACGACCTGCGGTTTGGATCAGCGAGCGTTCGGAACGCAGAAAGCCTTCCTTGTCGGCATCCAGCACCGCGACCAGCGACACTTCCGGGATATCCAATCCTTCGCGCAGCAGGTTGATACCAACCAGCACGTCGAATTCACCCAGGCGTAGGTCGCGGATGATCTCCACACGCTCGACGGTGTCGATATCCGAATGCAGATAACGCACCTTGACGCCGTGCTCGGCCAGGTAATCCGTGAGGTCTTCAGCCATGCGCTTGGTCAGGGTGGTCGCCAGCACACGTTCGCCAGCCGTCACACGCACCTTGATCTCCGATAGCAGATCATCGACCTGCGTATCGGCAGGCTTGACGATGATCTCGGGATCGATCAGGCCGGTCGGGCGAGCCAGCATCTCGACCACCTGTTGCTGATGGGTCTTTTCATAGTCGGCTGGCGTGGCGGAAACGAATACGCATTGCCGCATGACAGTCTCGAACTCCTCGAAGCGCAAGGGCCGGTTATCCATGGCCGAAGGCAGGCGGAATCCGTAATCGACCAGGTTCTCCTTGCGCGCCCGGTCGCCTTTATACATGCCGCCGACTTGCGGCACGGTGACATGGCTCTCGTCGATGATCATCAGCGCATTGGCCGGCAGATAGTCGATCAGGGTCGGTGGCGGCTCGCCCGGCTTGCGCCCGGTGAGGTGGCGACTGTAGTTCTCGATGCCCTTGCAGAAGCCGATCTCGTTCAGCATCTCGAGGTCGAATCGCGTGCGCTGCTCGATGCGCTGCGCCTCGACGAGCTTCTGGTTCTTGATGAAGAAATCCACACGCTCCCGCAGCTCCTGCTTGATGGTCTCCATGGCACGGATCGTCGCTTCGCGCGCAGTGACGTAATGACTGGAAGGGAAGATGCGGAAATTGTGGATCTTGTTGAAGATCTGCCCGGTCAATGGGTCGAACAGCGTGATCGCTTCGATCTCGTCGTCGAACAGGCTGATGCGCACCGCAGTCTCGCTGTTTTCGGACGGGAACACATCAATGACGTCACCACGCACGCGGAAAGCGCCACGCGAAAAGTCAAAATCGTTGCGATCGTATTGCATGGCGATGAGCTTGGCGACGATCTCGCGCTGGCTGACCTTCATGCCTTGGTGCACATGCAGCACCATGCCATGGTATTCGCCGGGATCGCCGATACCGTAGATCGCGGAGACCGTCGCCACCACCACGCAGTCTTCGCGCTCAAGGATGGCCTTGGTCGCCGAAAGCCGCATCTGCTCGATGTGGTCGTTGATGCTCGAGTCCTTTTCAATGAAAAGGTCACGCGAAGGGACATAGGCCTCAGGTTGATAGTAATCGTAATACGAGACGAAATACTCCACCGCGTTATTGGGGAAGAACTCACGGAATTCAGAATAGAGCTGCGCCGCCAGCGTCTTGTTCGGCGCCATGACGATGGCCGGGCGCCCAGTGCGGGCGATGACATTGGCCATGGTGTAGGTCTTGCCGGAGCCGGTGACCCCGAGCAAGGTCTGGAACTTCATGCCCTGCTCGATGCCGTTGACCAGCTTCTCGATCGCCTGCGGCTGGTCGCCAGCCGGCGGGAATGGTTGATGCAGCGCGTATTTGCTATTGGGGAATGTGACGATCACAAGCTTCACTTTCAAAACAGACGCTTATTCTAGCAGGCATGCCGAACTGCCTGCCGAGAACTTTAATTACCCACACTGGGTCATCATTAGGTATTTCAAGACTCATCATGACAATAACGATCTGGGGAAACACATGCGTCGACTTCTTCTATTACTCATTGCACTCAGCCTGGCACCCACGGCTTACGCGTATGATCGAGCCAAGCTGTTCAAGGCCTTTCTGTCCGTCGTCATGGTTCGCGGCTATAACCCGGACGGTAGCATGGCCTACGGCTCCGGCGTTGTGGTTGCACCCAACCAGGTCGCTACCAACTGTCACATCTTCCGCAAGACCAAGCAACCTTGGATCTCGCGTGGCGAAGATAGCTACAACATCACTTCGGTCAAGGCAGACCGCTATCGGGACCTGTGTCTCGTCACCACGACCAACATGCCGTTCGAGGCTGTCGAGATGTTGAAACATCCGGACCTGCAGAAAGGCCAGGAGATCGTCGCTATCGGTCACTCCAGTGGCGTACCAGCGCCGCTGACTTCACTCGGGACCCTGAAATCCGTCTACCCATACAAGGGCGGCAACATCCTGCGCAGTAACGCCCGCTTCGCAATGGGTGCCAGCGGCAGCGGCATGTTCGACTCCGAGGGCCGATTGCTGGGCATCAATACATTCAAGACCCCAGGACGCGAGGCCTACTTCTACGCCTTGCCGATCTCATGGCTGGACGATATCGAGAAGTTACCGACGGAAACGACTTTCCCGATCGACGGGATGGCCTTCTGGGAAGAAGAAGATGCCAAGAAGCCCTACTTCATGCAGATCGCCCTGCCCGAGATCGATGAAGACTGGCCCAAGCTGGCTCAAGTCGCCGACCAATGGACCAAGGAAGAACCCGATAGCACCGAAGCCTGGTATGAACTTGGCAACGCACAGGAGCACCTGGACCGCGACAGTGAGGCAGAAGCCGCCTATCGTAAATCGATCGAGCTCTCCGCGACCAATACCGACGCGCTTTTCCGGTTGGGTGTGATGGCTTCCAAGAAGGGCGACACCGCCGAGGTGAAGTCAATCAATACCAGCCTGCTGGCGTTGAACAAGGACATCGCCGAAGAGTTCAACAAGGCCATTAGCTGCAAGGATCAATGTAAAAACTAAAATTTACATTTCTGTTACGCGCTGCAGATTCCGCTGTGTAGGTTTTGTGCGTAAAATTAGGGTTTTACTTGGCCCAACCCTACTCAGCAAGGACTTTTGTCTTGGAACTCTCGCAGCGCGTTCAATCCATCAAGGAATCCCCAACTCTTGCCGTGACCGCCCGTGCGGCCAGACTCAAAGCCGAAGGTAAAGACATCATCGGCCTAGGTGCCGGAGAACCGGATTTCGACACCCCGCAACATATCAAAGACGCTGCGAAAAAGGCCATCGATGCCGGCTTCACCAAATACACCCCCGTTGCCGGTATCCCAGGGCTGAAAAAAGCCATCGTACATAAATTCAAGCAAGAGAACGGTTTCGACTATACCGAAAAGGAAGTCATCGTCGGCGTGGGCGGCAAGCAGTGCATCTTCAACCTGGCTCTAGCCGTGCTGAATCCGGGCGATGAAGTCATCGTGCCAGCGCCCTACTGGGTCTCTTACGCCGATATCGCCATGGTGGCAGGCGCCAAACCCGTCATCATCGAATGCGGTATCGAACAGGGCTTCAAGTTGCTGCCGGCGCAGCTGGAAGCCGCAATCACGCCCAAGACCAAGCTGTTCATGATCAACTCACCCTCAAACCCGACGGGCGCCGTCTACACGCTGGCTGAACTGCAGGCCTTGGGCGAGGTGCTGAAGCGCAACCCCCATGTGCTGGTCGCTACAGATGACATGTACGAGCACGTCAACCTCAGCGGCGAACGATTCCATAACATCCTCAACGCCACACCGGAACTCAAGGATCGTTGCATCGTACTGAACGGCGTATCCAAGGCGTATTCCATGACCGGCTGGCGCATCGGCTACGCCGCAGGCCCAGCGCATATCATCAAGGCCATGGAGATCCTGCAATCGCAATCCACTTCCAACCCGACCTCGATCTCGCAGGTCGCCGCCCAGGCTGCACTGGAAGGCCCACAAAGCTGTATCACGCCGATGGTCGAAGCCTTCCGCGAGCGTCATGCTTATGTGGTCGATCGTTTCAATGCCATGCCCGGTCTTAAATGCATCAAGGCTGGCGGCGCGTTCTATGCCTTTCCTGATGCCCGTATCGCCATTTCCAACTTGCACAAGGCCGGCAAGATCCATGAGGCAACAGATATGGCGCTATCCGAGTACCTGCTGGAAAAAGTTGGCGTCGCGGTCGTTCCGGGTTCGGCTTTCGGCGCCGAAGGCTATTTCCGAATCTCGTTCGCGACTTCGATGGAAAATCTGCGGAATGCACTCGACCGTATCGAGCAGGCGCTGAGCTAGTCACATCCTGTTAGCCGCAAAAAAGGCCTTCTCATGAAGGCCTTTTTGTTTGCGACGTCCACCCTGCCTCAGTCCTTGTCATCGCCGCCGAACAGGCCTTTGATCTTCTCGACGGCAGAACCTGCCTTGACCCCGAGTGTCGTGCCGACGCCAGGACCCAACACAGCCGTACCCGCGACCGCACCGGCCATGGCGGCCTTGGTCGGGAACACACTTGGCTTGCTCACCGTCCCGGAGACCTGCAGTGGGATCGTCGCAAGGCTCACCCCCTTCTTCAGATCGACATCGATCACGCCATCCAGTTGCTTGCTCGGCAGGATCTTGACCTGGCCGGTGGCAGTCAGCAATCCGGATACGACTTTCAATTGCTGCAAGTGATACAACTTGCCTGACACCTTGAGAACACCCGACAGCGCGTCGAACTTCGTTTCGCCGCCCTGCTGCCCACGACTCAGGAGCATGGTGGCTGCCTTGGCAAGATCCAGCCCATAGAGCACGCCATTATCGACATGGAACTTGAATTCCCCTTGTAGGGCATCAGCCAGCCCCGCTGGCGTCTGCGCCGTCGCATGGTAGGCTCCGTCACCGAATAGCTTGCCACTCAGGCGTGTGCCTTTGCTGACGGCCGCCACCGCGTCCTTGACGGCCAGATGGTCGATATTCAATTTGCCATTGAGCTGCCAGGTCTTGGCCCAGTGCAAAGCCGCGCTACCCGTCAGCTTGCCGTCATAAAGGTCGATGTCGATCTTCGGAATATCCAGACGGCTATCCTTCAGCGTCATCTCCATGGCCAGCTTGTCGATGAGAAGCGGTGGTCCGACCGGGACTTGCCAGTGATCGGCATGGACCAGGATCGACTGGGCATCGCCATTGGGTTGCAGGGTCGCTTCAAGATGTCCGTCCGCGCTAGTGATCTCTGCGCGCTCAGGCTTGTTGGCATCAGACATGTACAAGACCGCATCGAGCGCAGGCAAGGTCATGTCCGGCCAAACCAGCCTGACGTCGTTGAGCACGATCCGCCTGATCAGCACCTGGGTATCGCCAGGAGGCTCTTTGCCCGCACGCTCATTCAGTCGATCGACGATCGCGAGCGCTGATTTCTTGATGACCGGTGCATCGATCTTGATCACCGAAACCGCCTTGACCTCCGAAAAGATCGACGTGATGTCCGGCACGATGGCGACATTTTCAACAGTTAATGCCTCGTCATCGCCCACCACTACATCGCTGGCATTCACCCGCGGCGTCGGCAAGAACGCCAGACGCAACGAACCTATCCTGACAGGAACACCAAGGCTCTCTTTCGCTACCGTTTCAATACGATGGATATAACTGCCCATCGGGATCAAAAATGGGATCACGAACAGCGCGACAAGCACGATGATCACGATCACGGCAGGACGTCTAATATTCTTCACATTCACCTCAGTTGATTGTTGACCAAACGGCTGTCAGCCAGTATTATTGCGCCTTTGCCGATTCCCCGATAGCTCAGTCGGTAGAGCAACGGACTGTTAATCCGTGTGTCCCTGGTTCGAGCCCAGGTCGGGGAGCCAAATACAGGGGCTAGATGATTCATCTAGCCCTTTTTTCATTTCCCCTCCCCGATTCTCCGCCACATTGACGAGCTGTACCAGTGCCGAAGTACCGTTGTTGATTTAGTTGATGCATTAATTATTTGCACAATCAAAATATACAGGTTAGTATAGTCATACATATACAGACCTGTATATCCTTAACAACGTACATTGGGGAATTCAACATGAAACTGTTACATCTTGTATGCGCTATCGCTACCCTGAGCTCTGTCAACGCCATTGCCGCGCCTGCTGCAAAGTTGAATGTCGAGCAATCCATCGAGATCAATGCTGCTCCAGACGCTGTTTGGAGCAAGGTTAGCAATTTCGGTGATTTGGGCGCATGGCACCCTGCCGTAAAGAAGACCGAGATCGTTTCTGGCACCAATAACAAGCCGGGCGCTGTTCGTCTGCTCACCCTTCAGGATGACGGTACGATCAAGGAACAACTGAAGGCCTACAACGCCGCCAAGCATAGCTATACCTATGTCATTCTTGAAGGCGTCCTGCCTGTCAGCGACTACCGCTCCACCGTCTCGGTCAGCCCTGCTGGCGCTGGCAAGAGCAAAGTGACCTGGGTAGGTACCTTCAAGCGCAAGGACCAAAGCGACATGCCGGCCAAGGGTCAAGGTGACGAAGACGCCACCAACACCATCACCGCAGTCTATAAGGGTGGCCTGGAAAACCTGAAGAAGATCAGCGAGTAACATAACAACGAGTCATCTCAATCGTGTAGTTACCTCAAAGGCCAGCATATGCTGGCCTTTTTTTACCTACCAACCATAGCCCAGTGTAAACAGCAGCGTGGAATCGGCCTTCTTGCGGCCGGCGGCTGGCATGCTATCCCAGTTGTAATTGAACTGCGCCGTAGCATTGAAATTGAATACCAGCGGGAAGCGCAGGCCTGTCTTTGAATAGACCAGCGTCTGGTTGGATTCTTTCAGGCCCACGAGGATCTCATGCTCGTGGAAGAATCGCGTCGAGCCGGTAAAGAACAGCTGGTCGTATTTGGTCGCCCAGCGCAAGCCCGGATATCCTTCATCAGCCGCCATGTAATAGTCTTCCTTGATGTAGTTGAGACCGCCTTCGAATGAGAGGTTGAGATCGGGCGTTTCGAATACCTGATAACCGCTACCACCACCGAATGTGCTCCGAAGCCGTAGGTCACGAAAGCGGTCGTTCTCCAGCGTTGCGTTGCCGTACAAGTACCATTGCTTAGTGAGGAAGCGGTCATACTTGCCATAACCGCGGCTGTTGAACTGATAGTCGCTGCCATCGCTCTGCGCACGGTTGAATACGCCACCGACCGTGAGCCGATTATTCAGGGTCCGTGCGATCGTTTCCGCATCGAAACGCAGCAGTTTAGTATCGGTATTACCTTGCGTAAGCGTCCCACCGGCATTGATGTTGCCGCTCCAGCGGATGCCCTCCCCTGTAAGGTCAGGTGTCGGATTGATGTAGCGCGTCTTCATCAGATCAAAATCGGTCTCTTCAAGTGCATCTTCAGTCTGCTTGAGCGTGATCCTGGCATCGCCAGGCTGGGTCTCGACCAGCGGCCCCTTCATTTTGGTGCCATCCGAGAGCACGACATAAAGTGGTTGATCGGTCACCAGATTCTCGATCTCCGACCACTGGATCTGCAGATCCCCCGCATAGGACGTGTTGAAAATCAGCTTATCCGTTTCTTTTTTGACCACGGTCCCCTTGATGACGTCACCGTTCTTCATCCGAACCTCATCGGCCGCTACCGACTGAACGATGAATAGCGACGCCGCAACGAGCCCGATCGATGCGTGCTTGATATGCTTGGGTAGCATAAAACCTCCTTACCTTGCCCCGGATTCAATGCGATGCACAAAAACCAAGTGATGAATTGATAGCCGTTGTTATGTCGTTATCGGCTGTTGATTGATTGAAATGGCGAGAGTGGGTCTCTTCGGAATGAAACACCCACTTGAATGACCAGCACAGACTTCGAAAAATTCCCGCGAGTACGCAGGAAATGCAGACAAAGGATTACACGACAGCCCGAGGCTGCCAGCGCATCAGATCCTTTTACAGACCCGCATCAAGGAAATACGGGGTGCAACGCCGGCCAGACGCCGTAATATTCTGCTTCAGGATGCAGCACCTGCATGATGCGACGAATCTCAGCGAGCCGCTGCATCGGCAAGGTGACGATCATCATCACCTGCCCGTGGCTGATCTTTTCTCGCGCGGCTTCAAGATCGGTGTTCGCCAGGCAGATGCCCAGCATGGCCATCCCTGCTGCCCCACAAATCGCGCCTATCGCTATCGTGATGGCCAGGATGCCGGTCCAGTGAAGATTGGTATACCACATGGGAAAATAATCATCCGGCGCAAATAGCGCCAGCACGCCAGCCATCAAGCCGAGCGCAGCGCCAACGAAGATACCGGCGACGCCCTCATGGAACATGTCGGTCCTTTCCATGGTGTCTGCCGGCTGCATCTTGCCTAGCGGCGTTCCCGGGTCAGTCAGGAAATGGATGTTGCGATTATCGACGCAGGCCAGCAGCATCTCTTTCCAGACACGCCTGGCCGACTTGATATCGGGTAGAACGAAATAAAGTCTGCGATTCATTTGAGCCTCCTTGATCACGCGTTGTGACGAAGAATGTGCTACCCGTCCAGTATAAATACCCCTTTGAATTAATCAAGTATTAAGCGATGGCTAGTCTTCTCTAGCCAGGATGCGACTAAGATCAGCTACGGAATCGATGACGATATCAGGTGCGATAGATGAAGTGGCGCAATACGCCGCGCGGTATTTGCCAGTCTTGACCAGTGCGCCTGCCAGGCCAGCTCGTTGCGCACCGCCAACGTCGGCATCGATGTCATCCCCTACCATCAGTACCTGCGCTGCAGGCAAGCGCATATCTTTCAGGGCGATACGGAAGAAATCGGCCGATGGCTTGCCGATGAGCATCGCTTCGCAGCCAGTTGCATACTCGAGCGCGGTAACGAAGCCGCCAATATCCAGCATCAAGCCCTCTGCGGTCTGCCAATAGCGGTTCTTGTGGATGGCGATCAAGCGTGCGCCATGCATGAGGTTGCTGAAGACCGTATTCAGCAGTGCGTAATCCCATCGTTCGCCGATATCACCGATGACAATGACATCAGGCGCTGTTTCGCTTTGTTCGAATTCCGCGAAATCCTGCATGACATCATCGGCCAGCAGCAAGCGGCAACGCGGGCGGTCCAGGCCACGCAGATATAGCACGGTTGCTTGCGGTGCGCTGATGAGTTCTTGCGCAGGGATATCGAAGCCCAAGCCCGCCAGCTTGCGCTGCAATGAAACCCGGCTGAGCGTGCTGGTGTTAGTGACGAAGCGACAGGCATAGCCCGCGTTCCGGATCGCATCTACGGCTTGGCGTGCACCTTCGATGACCTGGTTGCCGACGTAGAGCACGCCATCCAGATCGAACAGTACACCTTTGAAATGTGACATATCGGGCATGACTTACCCCGATCGACCCTGCTAGCCGAAGCGGTAATGCTTTCTCAACGGTTTTTTCACTTCCCAGGTGCAGGCCATGCCTGACGGAAAAGTCACAAGGTCGCCCTTGCCGAAACTGACCGGCTCGCCGCCCTTGGGGGTGACCGTGACCTCACCCTCCAGCACGTAGGCGACTTCCTGTTCGCTATAAGTCCATGGAAACGTTGAGACTTCCTTCGACCAGGTGGACCAGGTACTGACACCTAGCTGCGCCAGCCGCTCTTCGCTCGGATGATGTTCAACGATGATCTTGCTCATGATCGCTCCTTTCGGTGGATCGTTACCAGATGCATCTTCATGTTAAACCGATTTTTTCCGGGATTCCACCTGCCTCGTAAGGCAAGCCAGCGCTAGAGATTGCCGGCAAGCAATGGCGGCTCATCCATCAACGCGATCTGTTCGCGCAACTCGAGGATGCGATCCTGCCAGTATTGCTGGGTATTGAACCAGGTGAAGGTGACCGGAAACGCCGGGTCGTCCCAGCGGCGAGCGATCCAGGCCGAATAATGGATGAGGCGCAAGGTACGCAAGGCCTCTACCAGGAACAACTCGCGCGGATCGAAGGTATGGAAATCTTCGTAACCCGCCAGGATGTCCAGCAGCTGAGATCGCATTTGCTCACGCGTACCGGAGAGCAGCATCCACAGATCCTGCATGGCGGGTCCCATACGGCTATCGTCGAAGTCGACGAAATGCGGCCCGGCATCAGTCCATAGCATGTTGCCGAGATGGCAATCACCATGCAGGCGGAGTGAAGCCACAGCACCAGCCCGGTCATAGCATCGCTGTATACCCTCTAGCGCCTGCCTCACCACACTCTCATACGCCAGCAGAATGTCCGCAGGAATGAAGTCATGACGCAGCAGATACTGGCTGGGCTCAATCCCGAAGGTCTCCAGATCGATCGTTGGTCGATGGCGAAATGATGTGAGCGCGCCGATCGCATGGATACGCCCGAGAAAGCGCCCTATCCACTCAAGGGTTTGTGGTCGATCCAGTTCAGGCGCACGTCCGCCATGCTTGGCGAAGACGCTGAATCGGAACCCTCGGTGAACATGCAGCGATTCGCCATTCGCATCGCGCATCGGCGCAACGACGGGTAACTCCGCCTCCGCCAGTTCGAATACGAAGGCATGCTCTTCCCGGATGGCAGCATCAGACCAGCGGGCGGGCCGATAGAATTTAACGACGACAGGCGCTTCCGCTTCGATCCCGACCTGATAGACGCGATTCTCATAGCTATTGAGTGCCAGCAGGCGGCCATCGGTTCGCATGCCGAGTTCGTCGATCGCATCGAGGATCGCCCCTGGATCGAGGTCTGCGAAGGGAATGAGGTTTTCTTGCATGGCCCATTCTAAATGCTCGTGACCAAGTGTGGCCATCAGAATGGGCCATAGCCCAAAATAAAGAGGCGACCTAGGTCGCCTCTTCGAGTGTGCCGCTGGGACGCTGTGCTTACTTGAGATAAGGCTTGAGCTTATCCATGATCTCGTTCGCTTCCGGTTCAACATCGCTACTGTAGGCATAGACGTGTTTACCGCCGGGCAGGATCAGGTATTTGTAGAAATTCCACATCGGTGGCTGATGCGTGATGCCAGCGAGTTGCTTGTAGAAGGGATTGGCGTTAGGCCCGACCACTGAACTCTTGGACGCCATCGGAAAATCAACTGCGTAAGTCATCTTGCAGAAATCACCGATCTCCTTGTTATTGCCGGGCTCCTGGCGAAAATCGTTAGAAGGGAAACCAACGATCAGCATCTTGTCCTTGTGTTTGCGGTACATCGATTCCAGCTTCTCGAATTGCGGCGTAAAGCCGCATTTGCTCGCTGTATTCACGACCAGGATAGGTTTGTCCTGGTATTCGCAAAGATTCAGCTTCTCTCCTTGTAGCGTGGTGAGCTGATGGTCCAGCAGACTCGAGCAGGCGGCATTCACTGTATTCGCTCCCAGCAATAAAAATAATCCGAGCACTACCTGTTTCATTTCGTTTTCATTCCTTCACATCAAGATTCGGTTTGTTTGCGGCATCTTGCCGAAGTAAATCGTGTGACTAGAGAACACGCCATTCGTTCGCGAGTGGATATAACAAAGGCCACCGAGGTGGCCTTTGTTATCTCTGTTTATGCAATCGCTAGGCGCCGCTGGCCCTGAACGCGAACTGGAGATTCTGCACGCTACCCCAGACCATGAGGGTGCAAACCATGAGGAACCCCCAAGCGATCACACCGGCCATCAGGATCGCGCCGAACAACAGCAAGGCATGGCCTTGCTCCTTGATCTTGAACACGACCGGGATCCCGTAATAGATGAATCCTGCTGACGCCATCATTGCGATCGAGGTGATGGCGATATTGGTCAGGATGTCCGGCACGAGCAAGAAGATCGGCGACATCCACAACGGGGTCGGCGCGACTGCTGCCAGGACAAAGGCATCCCTGTAGGGGGGATGAGCATCAGCGACCTCTGCCAGCTGTCTGACGATCGACGCCATGGCCGGCACGACCACAAGCTGCACGAGGAAGAAAGCCACTGCCACCATCAGTAATTTCGTATCCGAAAGCAGACCAAGGAACATCTTGCCGTGATGGTTGCCGGCAACGTAGATCATGACAGGAGGGATGAGCGCGAAAGGGATGACGTGTAACAGATAGAGGCGATGCATCGTCGGATGACTTTGTATCAGATCCTGCCAGCCCCGTGTTGGGGTAAAAAACAGCCGAAACAGCGTGAGTGGATTCATTGTTATTCTCCTCCTGCTTGCTAGTTAGAAAGGCTTT